>NZ_JBHSMP010000018.1:0-1752 GCF_042655705.1 Paraburkholderia denitrificans
GGCGTATAGAGGCCGGTAATCACGTTGAAGAACGTCGTCTTGCCGGCGCCGTTCGGGCCGATCAGGCCATAGATCGTGCCCGCTTCGATCTGCAGGCCCACTTCCGAAAGCGCCTGCAGGCCGCCAAAGCGCTTGTTCACGCCCTTCACGGACAGGCGGATGGGTTTGTTGCTCATACGTTTATCTCCTGTCCTGACTTAGGCGCGCACTGCTTTCTTGCTGGCGCGCTTCGCGATCTTCGCAACGCGGTCTTCGTGCTTCGGCGCGGGCCACAGGCCTTCCGAGCGATACAGCATGATGACGACCATCGCGAGGCCGTAAAGCAGCTGGCGAATGACTTCGGTATCGATGATCTGGTGGCCGAAGAGCGCGTGCTGCAGCGGCCCCATCGTCGAGCGCAGGAATTCGGGGAACACGGAGAGCAGCACCGCGCCGAGAATCACGCCCGGAATGTGGCCCATGCCGCCGAGCACGACGCATGCGAGCACAACGACCGATTCCCAGAACGTGAACGATTCCGGCGAGACGAAGCCCTGGAATGCGCCGAACATCGCGCCCGAGAGGCCGCCGAACGACGCGCCCATCGCGAATGCGAGCAGCTTCACGTTACGGGTATTGATGCCCATGGCCTTGGCCGCGATTTCGTCTTCGCGGATGGCGGCCCAGGCGCGGCCGATGCGCGAGTGCTGCAAACGCGTACACACCCAGATCACGAGTAGCGCGCACAGCACGAACACGTAGTAGTAGCTGTACACCGACGTGAACGTGAAACCGAACAGCGTGTGCTGGTCCGCGAGACTGACGCCCCCGACCTGCAGCGGCCCGACACCGGTAATGCCCTGCGGTCCGTTGGTGATGTTCACCGGACGGTCGAGGTTGTTCATGAAGATACGAACGATTTCCCCGAAACCGAGGGTCACGATCGCGAGATAGTCACCACGCAAACGCAGGGTCGGCGCACCGAGCAGCACGCCGAAGAGCGCGGCGAGCCCCATGGCGGCCGGAACCACGATCCAGTACGGCGTATGCAGGCCGGCCGGGGCCAAGTTCGCGATCCACTCGAACTGCGTGGTGAGGTGCGGCGAAGTCAGCAGCGCTGCCGTGTAGGCGCCCACCGCGTAGAACGCGATGTAGCCGAGGTCGAGGAGGCCGGCGAAGCCGACCACCACGTTCAGGCCGAGCGCGAGCATCACATAGAGCATCGCGAAGTCGAGCACGCGCACCCAGTAGTTGCCGCCCGCGGCGCCCACGAGGAACGGCACGAAGATCACGAAGATCGCGGTGGCGATGCCGACCGTGAGCGTCTTCGTCTTGTTCTTTTCGGCGATGAGCGTCGTCGACGGCTCGATCGGTTGAATGGAAGTCATTTTGCTCTTCTCCTTCTTATGCGCGGTCCGCGACACGTTCGCCCAGCAGTCCCGACGGACGGAACACGAGCACGACGATCAGAACGATGAACGCGAACACGTCCTGATAGTTACTGCCGAACACTCCGCCGGTCAGACCGCCGATATAGCCTGCGCCGAGCTGCTCGATGAGACCGAGCACCACGCCGCCGACCATCGCGCCGCCAAGATTGCCGATACCGCCGAGCACCGCCGCGGTGAACGCCTTCATGCCGGGGATGAAGCCCATGTAGAAGTGCGCGTTGCCGTATTCGGAGGCGATCATCACACCGGCGAGCGCTGCGAGCGCCGAGCCGATCATGAAGGTGGCCGAGATCACGAAGTTGGGGTTCACACCCATCAGCGA
>NZ_JBHSMP010000019.1:0-98335 GCF_042655705.1 Paraburkholderia denitrificans
CTGCGAAGGGGGCGAATCTTACCGCCCTCCACCCCCATCGCGCAAGGGGGGCGCGGAGAAAAATTTTCTACCGGTTCCCGGTGAGCGCCGCCAGCGGCACAGCGTCAGCCATCGCCGCAGCGCAACCCGATGCCGCGCACGGAACAGTCTAGAATATGAGGTTCTCTGCATTCCAATACATAGATTTATGCGCTCGCGAATCGCCAAACGCCTTCCTCCGGACGCCGACAAGCTTGTCGGCCTGTCGCTCGCCCTGTTCGCCTCGGGCAGCCGCACCGAAGATCGCTTCTGGGAAGCCAAACTCGACACGCTGCTAGCGAAGGTCGTGCGCAACGGCAATCAAACGACCCTCGACGCCGCGCTCGATCACCTGCAGCAAAATCATCCGGACGCATACGGCGCGCTCGCCGACATGGCCGAAACGCACAGCGAATCGTTCGTCGTCGAACACGACGGTACGCAATATGAGGCGCTGCTCGTCGCCGCGCCGGTGCTTGCCTGGACCCGCTATGTCATCCCCGCAGGCCCGCTGAAGGCCGACAACGCCGACGCCCTGCGCGCACACCTGCAAGCACACGTGCTCGCAAGCGGTACGCGCGTCGCGATGGCCCCCTACCTGTACAGCATCGATCAGTTGCCGCGCCATCACGTCGAAACCTGGCGTCTCGCGCAACAACTCACGCAGGCCGCGCTGAGCGGCAGCGCCGCGAAGATCAGCTCGGGCGAACTGCCCGAAACGTCGCCCATCCTCGCCGATCCGCGCTTCCTGCTCACCGTCGTGGCAGCGCCCGTCGGCGAGCCGCTCTTCCGCTGGCAAGAGGAGGAACATGGCTCGCGCATCGAGCGCAGCCAGTGCCTCGAACAATGGGCGACGCAGGGCGGCGCCAATCTCGCGGTCGTGATGCCCGGCTGCGAATTCGAGTGCCTGCTGCCTGACGCGTACTACTCGGCCTGCCGCGATGCCGACGAACGTGTGCGCCCGCATACGATCCGCACCGCCGTCCGCTACCTGGTCGACACCACCGGCGCCTCCGCGCAGGACCTGCGCGCCGTCGTTGCGGGCTTCGGCGAGCGGCGCGTCGACGAATACCGCATCGGCTTCACACGGCGCGGCAGCAACGATGTCCTCTATGGCGTCGTCTGGCCGCTGTATGGCCGCGAGAATGGCGACGCGGACATCGACGAAGAACCGACCGAAGAAAACGGCGGCAACGGCCCGCTCGAAGAGATCGTCGCGCTGCTCAAGGAGTCGGGCATCACTGAAATCCGCCGTCACGCCGGACGTTTCGAGCCGGAGTATTGCGACGATTGCGGCGTGCCGCTCTACGCAGACCCGCTCGGCGAAATCGTGCATGCCGAAATGCCGGAAGATTCCGAGCCCGTCCAGCCGCACTTCCACTGAGCCTCGCGTCAGATTCCTACCCAGTCCCGCCTTCGCGCGGGATTTTTTTTGATCCGTAAGTCTTACACCTTCTGGACAGTCCACGCGATGCAAGCTTTTTGTCATCATGGCGCTGTTGGTCCAATTCCGCAGGCGAGTACAACGTGCGCGCCACGCATCCATTCGAGAGGTCGTCAGTCACAGGAGGGTATTTCATGCGGTTCGCAGTATTCAATCCGGACGCCGAAAGGCGCGAAGGACTCAAGGCGCTGCTAAGACAGATCGATCGGCGCGCGCGCTTCAACGACGCTCCCGACTGGCGCAGCGCCGAACGCGTGATGCAACGCTTCACCCCGAATCTGTTCGTGATCGACTGGCATCACGGCATCCGCGCCGGCGAACTGAAGAATTTTGCGAACCACCACCGTACCCTGCCCATCGCCGTGCTCGTGGATAGCGCGGAGCCGCCCTCGGGCGTGCAGGCGCTACTCGACGAAGGCGCGCGCGGCATTATCCGGCGCACTACCGACTCGATCCTCATCGTCAAGCTGCTCGAACTCATTTTGCTAGGCGGCGATCACCTGCCCGCCGACGTGCTTCGCGCGCCGTGGCCCGCGCCACCCTCACCGCCCCCGCCGCGGCATCCGGGCAAGAGCGACACACTGGCGCGCGGCCGGCGCACTTTCGTGCGCCTGTCGCCCCGTCAGGAGCAGATCCTCCGCTGCGTCCACATGGGCAGCACGAACAAGATGATCGCCCGCGCACTCGGCATCAGCGAAGGTACGGTCAAGATCCATCTGACGAGCATCTTCCAGCAACTCGGCGCACCCAACCGCGCCGCGGCCGTCGCGATCTACAACGGCCTGCTGTCGAATCAGCTGGAGGTGTTGCGCGCCCAGGGCGAGCCGACGCCGAAGCCGGTGCACGGGCAGCACGGCGTGGTGCCGCTGCGGCCGCGCGACACAGAGCCGTTCCGCTATCCGTTGCTGGCAGGCGACAGCGTCGAAGCGCTACCCGCGCTACCAATAGCCGCAGAACCCGGCTGCCCGTGGGGCACATCCGGTCTCGCACAGTGCACCGAGGCATCCGCCAGCAACGCAAACGCCGAGGAGGACCCGCCCGCCACACCCCGTGCACACGTTTCGCCGCCCAACGAGTAATATTGAGACATGGGGTTCCTATATACGCCGCTGCCGTTATGGTTCGTAGTCGTTGGGTGGGTTGTCGCCCTCGGCGTGCTCGCGCTCGCGTTGTGGAACAACCCGTTCAAGCGGCTTCAGGATGCGACGCTGCAGCACGTGTGGCTCGCGATCATCGTGGCGGTGGCCGTACTGTGGGCCAGCAACGCCTGGCTCGAGGACGGCACCGTGCTGCACCTGATCGGCGCCACGCTCGTCGTGACGCTATTCGACTGGGGCCTCGCGCTCGTCGCCATGGCCGTGGTCGTCGCACTCGCGGCGCTCGTCTTCGATACACCCTGGGACGGCGTCGCGCTGACGTTCCTTCTGTTCGGCGCCGTCCCGGTCGCCATTTCCGCGCTGCTGCAGCGCGCGTGCACGGCCTGGCTGCCGCGCAACCTCCTCATGTTCATCGTGGGCCAGGGCTTCATCTCGCCCGCCATCGCCGTTTCGATCACCGCCTATCTGGCACTCGGCATCCATATCGCACTCACTGGCGGCTCGATGCTCGTCGTGCCGGCGAGCTACGCGTTCAGCGTATTTCTGCTGGCATCCGGCGAAGCATGGTTTACCGGCATGGCGACCGCGCTGATTGCCGTCTACCGGCCCGCATGGGTCACGACCTACGACGTGCGCCGCTATCGACTGGGCGGCCCGCGCACTTGAGGGTCCGCTCCACGGAATCGCTACCCACCTGCGCTAAAATGCTGCCCTGACAGAACTCGCGCGACCGAGTGTGGTAGCAGGGCGGTCCATGCCACTCGCGGCAAGCCGGCGAGTCAGAGGCCAGAAAAATTATTTCAGGATTGAACTCCCCGGCACGTTGCAAGCTCTTACCGTGTCTCACGTCACACCGCACTCCTACACCAAGATGGACCGCAACTCTGCATCCCACCGGCTGCTGGTCACAGCCGGCCGGCTTGCCGCATGCACCGCGAGCCTCGTGTTCGCCTTCGCGCAGCCAGCCCGTGCCGATCAGCTCGATCAGCACAACGACCTCGTCAACACCTTCGTCAACCAGATGCACGCCGATCCGCTGGTCGCCGACTGCGCCGCGCACGGCCATTTCGTCGCCAGCACATCAACAGCGCTCGATCACGTCGAATTTCCGCCCACCTCGTTCGACAGCGCCCATTCAAGCGTCGCGCCCTGGAACGACTCGTTCGACAACGGCAAGCAGCGCGTCAAGGTCGATACGATCGTGACCGTCGAGGGCATCGGCATTCCGCAGAACAGCAATCACGAGCCGTACGATCTGAAATTCCGCTGCGGCTACGTCGGCAACCAGATGCTCGCGTTCAGCTGGAACGACCCGGTGCCGCCCGCGCGTGCGCATGGCAGCTCGCACGGCAAGGGCAAGCACGGAGCGAAGAAGTCGACCCACAAGGGTTCGAAGAAGGGTGTTTCAAAAAAATCGAGCCACAAGCCTGCGGCAACGAGCAGCGCCAAAAGCAGCTCGAAGCAAGCCAGGTCGGCGAAAAAGAAAACAACCAGGACCTGATACGCCGCATCGGCGCTGAGCCACAAAAAAGGGGAAGCGGTTCGCACCGCTTCCCCTTTTTCTTGCGCGCGTACAAGCTTACGCGAACGTCTCCACGTGATGCAGGATGGCCTGCAGCATCGCGGCACCGAGCGCGGCGCTGCGCTCGCCATTCCAGCCGACTCGCTCGTCGGGCAGGTTGGCGTTGTCCTTGAACGGCATCTCCAGCGTCAGCGACAGGCACCCGTATTGGTGGCCGATGTACTTCGACGCGAGCTTGAGTGCGTCCTCGCGATAGCGGCTCGACTCGTAGCCATGCTGATCCTGAAAATCGGGGCTCGCGATCTTGAATGCCTCGATAAAAGCCTTCTGCTCGACGCGCTGCTGCTCGGTAAAGCCCGGCAACATCTCCGAGCCTGCCACGAACACATAAGGCAGCGTTTCGTCGCCGTGGATGTCGAAGAAGAGATCGACGCCCGTCGCTTCGATCGCCTCGCGCACCACCAGCACTTCGGGGCTGCGCTGCGCGTCCGGCTCCATCCATTCGCGGTTCAGGTTCGCGCCTGCGGCGTTGGTGCGCAGGTTGCCGTGCACGCTGCCATCCGGATTCATGTTCGGGACGATGTGGAACACCGCACGGTCGTAGAGCTTGCGCGCGACCGGATCGCCCGCCCAGTCGCCCCAGCCCGCGAGACGCTTCACGAGCCCTTCGACGAACCATTCCGCCATCGACTCGCCCGGATGCTGGCGCGCGATGATCCAGACCGTCTTCTTCGGCTTGCCATCCGGCGTCGTGTCGCCCGCCGTGCCGAGCGTGAGCAGCGACATCGGCCGGCCCTCGACGGTCTGGCCCAGTTCGGTGAGCGTCGCATGCGGCAGTTGCTGCAGCGCGCCGAGAAACTCGGCGTGACGCTCCTCGCTGTAAGGCTCGAAATACGCGTAGTAGATGCTGTCGAAATCCGGCGTGTGATCGATCGTGAGCTTCTGGCCGTCGTACGAAGTCGGCACGCGGAACCAGTTCACGCGGTCGTAGCTCGCCGCAGCCTGGTAGCCGTGCCAGCCTTCCGCAAACGCACAGGCCGCCGCGTTCTCGAACGTCATCACGCAACGCTCGCCGCGCGCGCCCGAGAGCCGGAAGTAGAACCATTGTGCGAACTCGGACTGATTATCGGTGCGCACGCGCAGGCGGATATCGTCGGCGCGCTCGCACGACAGAACTTCGATCGCGCCCGCGTCGAACTGGCTGGTGATGGAAAGCGTCATGGCTGTTTTCCTGGCTTATTCGGCAATGCGCCGGCGAAATACGTAAGTCGAATCGTTCGATGCATCCGCAACGAACGTGTAACCCTCGGCGTCGAAGCCCTTGAGCCCTTGCGGCTCGGCGATGCGATGCTCGACCGCATAACGCGCCATCAGGCCGCGCGCGCGCTTCGCATGGAAGCTGATGATCTTGTACCGGCCGCCCTTCCAGTCCTCGAAGACCGGTGTGACCACGGGCGCCGCGAGCTGCTTCGGCTTGACCGCCTTGAAATATTCGTTCGATGCGCAGTTCACGATCACGCGCGCGCTCTTCGCGTTGTGTTCGAGCTGCGCGTTGAGCGCATGCGTAATGCGCTCGCCCCAGAACGCATAGAGATCCTTGCCGCGCGCATTCTCGAAGCGCGTGCCCATTTCGAGGCGATACGGTTGCAGCAAATCGAGCGGACGCAGCACGCCATAGAGGCCCGAGAGCACGCGCACGTGCTGCTGCGCGTAGTCGAGATCGGTGGCGGAGAGCGATCTGGCGTCGAAACCCTCATAGACGTCGCCATTGAACGCGAGCACGGCCTGCTTCGCGTTAGCCTCGCTGAACTCTTTCGACCAGTCGGCGTAGCGCTGGAAATTCAGGCGCGCGAGTTGATCGGAGATGCTCATGAGCGAGCCGATCTGCTGGGGTGACAAACGGCGCAGGCCGTCGATCAGTTCGGCTGCGTCTTCGACGAAAGCGGGGATCGTGTGGGTTTCGATGTGCGCCGGCGTGTCGTAGTCGAGCGATTTGGCTGGCGACAGAACGATTATCATAGAGGCTTGCAGGCACGCAGTGCCAATGTTCAAGGCGAAAGCCCGATTGTAGCGAATGTCACGAATGACCGGTTTTCAGCCCCAGCCCTCCGCAGCCGCACTGTCCGTGGTTCTCGATTCGAACGTGTGGCTCGACATCCTCGTGTTCGACGATCCGCACACGCGCCCGATCCGCGCCGCGCTCGAAAGCGGCGCGCTGCGCGCATTGATCGACGCGCGCTGTCTCGCCGAACTCACGCATGTGCTGGACTACCCGCACCTCGTGCAACGCGGCGTCGAAAAAGCCGATGCGCTCGCGAGCGTGTCGCGCCTCGCCGACCTGATCGTCCCGCCCGCCCTGCCCGACGACGCACGGCCCTTGCCGCTGTGCCGCGACCGCGACGACCAGAAATTCCTCGAACTCGCGCGCGCAAGCGGCGCAGCATGGCTCGTTTCGAAGGATCGCGCCGTGCTCAAGCTCGCGAAGCGCATGGCGCGCGACTTCGGCTTTCGCGTTGCGACACCGGGTGCCTTCATCGACGAAACCGGGCTCGCCGCCGCGCAATCCGCCTGCGCCTGATGCGCCTCGCGCACGGCAATCACGCGGGAACGCGCGGATTTGCCTGCATATGCCTACAATCAGGCTTTCCCGATTGACCGTCCACCGTCTGCCCGCGCCATGAACGCACCGCATTTGCCGAACGAATCTTCGTCCACGCCGCTCACGCCCTCATTTCCGTCGCGTCTGCCCAATGTCGGCACGACGATCTTCTCCGTGATGAGCGCGCTCGCCGCAGAAAAAGGCGCCGTGAATCTGGGCCAGGGCTTTCCCGACTTCGACTGCGACGCGCGCATCGTCGATGCCGTCGCGCAGGCCATGCGCGAAGGCCACAACCAGTATCCGCCGATGGCCGGCGTGCCCGCGCTGCGCGAGGCGATCGCCGACAAGATCGCGCACGTCTACGGCCGCCGCTACGACGCGAACACCGAGATCACGGTGACGGCGGGCGCGACCCAGGCGTTGCTGACCGCGATCCTTTGCGCGGTCCATCCGGGCGACGAGGTGATCGTCGTCGAGCCGACCTACGACAGCTATCTGCCGTCCATCGAACTCGCGGGCGGCAAGCCCGTCTTCGTCACGCTGGAAGCACCCGAGTACGCGATTCCGTTCGACCGGCTCGCCGCCGCGATCACGCCGAAGACGCGCCTCATCCTCATCAACACGCCGCACAACCCGACGGGTACGGTGTGGCGCGCCGAGGACATGCGCCAGCTCGAAGCTATCGTGCGCGGCACCAACGTGCTGATCCTCTCCGATGAGGTCTACGAGCACATGGTCTACGACGGCGCGCCGCACGAGAGCGTCGCGCGCTATCCGGAACTGGCGGCCCGCAGCTTCATCGTGTCGAGCTTCGGCAAGACGTATCACGTGACAGGCTGGAAAGTGGGCTACGTGGCCGCGCCCGCGCCGCTCACGGCCGAATTCCGCAAGGTGCACCAGTTCAACGTGTTCACCGTGAACACGCCGATGCAAGTCGGTCTCGCGCACTATCTGCGCGACCCGAATCCGTATCTCGACCTGCCGGCGTTCTATCAGAAGAAGCGCGATTTCTTCCGCGCGGGCCTCGCGAACACGCGCTTCAAGCTGCTGCCGTGCGAGGGCACCTATTTTCAGTGCGTCGATTATTCCGCGATCAGCGACCTGCCCGAAGCCGAGTTCTCGAAGTGGCTCACGACCGAGATCGGCGTGGCCGCGATTCCGGTCTCGGCGTTCTATCACGAACCGCATGAATCGGGCGTCGTGCGCTTCTGTTTCGCGAAGCGCGAAAGCACGCTCGCCACCGCGCTCGAACGTCTCGCGCGACTCTGACGAAGCCGGCGCGATGCATCCGCGAACGACCCTGCGTTCCCGAGCATCGCGCGAGGCCACAGCGAAGCGCGGCGGCATGTTGCGCGTGTTGCAAGCGCCGCCGCACGATCTTCGCTTACGCGTTGGCCGCGATATACGCCTTGCGGTCGGCATTCACGCGCTGCGCCGAGGGCCGCTCGCCGATCAGCTTCAGGTACGCCTTCCAGTCGATGCCCGCCTCTGCCACGAGATCGACGCCATAGATCTTCTGCGTCGCCGTCGCGACGAGCGGCAGGCTCACGAAGGTCGCCGCATCGGCCACGCTGAACCGCTCGCCCGCCACATACGGCGCGAATTTCGCGAGCCGCTTGAAGGCGCCGATATAACGGTGCAGGCGCTTTTGCGCCGTCGCCTTGACCTCGTCGCTCACCGTGCCGCCAAAGAACGCCTCGACGTAGAGTTCGCGCGCTTCGAGTTCCAGATGGGTTTCGACAAACGTGATGAGTTCGCGCTCCTTCGCCGCCTGCCACGGATCGGCCGCGAAAATGCGATGCTCGGGAAAGCGCGCGTTCAGATACTCGACAATCACTTCCGATTCGCACAGAGAACCGTTTTCGGTCTCGATGAACGGCACCTTGCCTGCAGGCGAATGCGCGCGCAGCGCCTCGTCGAGCGGCAGCTTGTCGATCACCTCCTCGAAGGCGATGCCGTACTCGAGCAGCACGAGCTTGACCTTGTTGAAGTAGTTCGACAGCGCGAAACCGTGCAGCTTGATCATCCTCGTCTCTCCTTGAATACAGCGCTGCTGCGAACAGCGCCGCAATCTGTTGCCATATAAATGTACGACCGTGCTATTCTAGGACACTCATGGAGTGAAGTTTCCAATGACTTCCCATTATTTCTACATTGAGACAACCGGCATCGTAGCCGCAGCAGCCGCGCGCGACGAACTTGCCGCTACCTTCTCCCGCCTCGCAGCCGCTGACAAGCCGTACGGCGCATCGATCCTGCCTGACGCCACTCGGCGCAACGAACCGCGCGGCACACTGCGCAACAAACCAGACGAGGTCCGCGCATGAGTGCCGAACTCCGCAGCAGCCGGCCGCAAGGGCACGAATCGTCGCTCGTCCTCACGCTGTCGAATCCCGGCGCACGCAATGCGCTCCATCCCGACATGTACGCCGCCGCCATCGAAGCGCTCGACGCCGCCGAGCGCGACGCGTCGTTGCGCGCGATCGTGCTGACCGGCGCCGACAACTTCTTCTGCGCGGGCGGCAACCTCAATCGCCTGCTGGAGAACCGCGCGAAGGATCCATCGGTGCAGGCCGCGAGCATCGACATGCTCGCCGAGTGGGTCAACGCGATGCGCCAGTCGAGCAAGCCCGTGATCGCCGCAGTCGAAGGCGCTGCCGCAGGCGCAGGCTTCTCGCTCGCGCTCGCCGCCGATCTGCTGGTCGCCGCCGAGGACGCGAAATTTGTCATGTCGTACTCGCGTGTGGGCCTGACGCCGGACGGCGGCGGCTCGTGGTTTCTCTCCCGCGCGCTGCCGCGTGCGCTCGCCACCGAACTGATGCTGGAAGGCAAGCCGATCGGCGCCGCACGGCTCGCCGAACTCGGCGTCGTCAACCGCCTCGCCAGGCCGCACACGGCGCTCGATGCCGCGCTCGCCTGGGCCGACGATCTCGCCGCGGTCTCGCCGAATTCGGCTGCGCGGATCAAAGGCCTGGTTAATGTCGCCGACACGCAGCCGCTCGCCGATCACCTGATCGCCGAACGCGAAAATTTCGTCGCGTCGCTGCATCATCGCGACGGGCTCGAAGGCATCACCGCGTTCCTCGAAAAACGTTCACCGGTCTACAAGTAGATGAGCGATTTCCAGATGCCCGCGCGTCGCCGCATCTTTCTGATGCGCCACGGCGACGTCACCTACTTCGACGATTCGGGCCGCGCCATCGATCCCGATACCGTCCCGCTCAACGAGAACGGCCGCGCGCAGGCGAAAGCGGCAGGCCGCGCGTTCGCCTCGCAGGCGCTGCGTTTCGACCGTGTGATCGTGAGCGGTCTGCGCCGTACGGTCGAAACGGCACAGCATGTGCTCGAAGAAACCGGCCAGCAGATCGAACTCGAAGTACAGCCCGCGTGGGAAGAGATTCGCGGCGGCCGCCTCGCTTCGATTCCGCCCGGCGAAGTGGAGAACGCATTCCTGCGCGCGTTCGATGGCATCGTCCCCGAAGACATGCGCTTTCTCGGCGGCGAGACCATCGGCGAACTGCTCGATCGCGTGCTGCCCGCGCTTGCCGCGCTGCGCGCCGATCCGTCGTGGGACACCGCGCTGCTCGTGCTGCACGGCGGTGTGAACCGCGCGATCCTCTCGCACGCAATCACCGCAGGCGGGCGCACGTTCTTCGGCCATCTGGCCCAGGCGACGGGCTGTATCAACGCACTCGACGTCGGCACGGCAAGCGGCGACTGGATTGTGCGCGCACTCAACTATTCGCCGCCGTCACCGCTCCATCACGAAACGCGTAACACGACCATGGAAATGCTGTACGCGCAATTCCTGCGCTTTCGCCCGCGCACCTAGCGCGCGGCATCCATAAACAAGAGGGGGAGACAAATATGGCGCAAGCCAGCCCGGATGGAGACACCCCGAAGCAGAAGTACAACCCGGCGCCGGCCCCGAGCGATTATTCGGCGTTCGAGGGCACGCGTCCCGTGGCCGAACGGCAGCGCTTCGACATCGAAGCGCTCGCGGCCTGGCTCGCGGCGCACGTCGATGGATTCGCAGGCCCGCTCACGGTCGAGCAGTTCGCAGGCGGCCAGTCGAACCCGACGTTCAAGCTCGTCACGCCGCAGCGCACTTATGTGATGCGCGCCAAGCCGGGCCCGAAGGCGAAGCTGCTGCCGTCGGCGCACGCGATCGAACGCGAATACCGCGTGATGGATGCACTCGGCGCGACCGATGTCCCCGTCGCCAGGATGCTCGCGCTATGCGAGGACGAAGCGGTGATCGGCCGCGCGTTCTACGTGATGGAGTTCGTCGAGGGCCGCGTGATGTGGGACCAGTCGCTGCCCGGCATGTCGCGCGAAGAACGCGCGGCGATCTATGACGAAATGAACCGCGTAATCGCAGCGCTGCATAACGTGTCGCCCGAAGCGATCGGCCTCGCCGATTACGGCAAGCCAGGCAATTATTTCGCACGCCAGATCGATCGCTGGAGCCGCCAGTATCAGGCCTCGGAAACCGAGCCGATCGATGCGATGAATCGCCTGATCGAATGGCTGCCGCAGCATGTGCCCGACAACGCGGGCGCGCGCATTTCGGTCGTGCACGGCGACTATCGCCTCGACAATCTCATCTTCCATCCGACCGAGCCGCGCGTGCTCGCGGTACTCGACTGGGAGCTATCGACGCTCGGCGACCCGCTCGCCGACTTCTCGTATCACTGCATGGCCTGGCACGTCGATCCGGCGCAGTTCCGCGGCATCGGCGGACTCGACTGGGCCGCGCTCGGCATCCCCGACGAGCAGCACTACGTCGAGCGTTATTGCGCGCGCACCGGCCTCGAGATTCGCGGCGACTGGAACTTCTATCTCGCGTACAACATGTTCCGCATCGCCGCGATTCTGCAGGGCATCATGAAACGCGTCGTGGATGGCACAGCGGCAAGCGCCCAGGCCGTCGATGCAGGCGCACGCGCACGACCGATGGCCGAGCTCGCGTGGCGCTACGCGCAGAAAGTCCGCTGAGGGTCCGCTGAAGGTCCGCTGAAACATTTTCCGCACGACAGCTATTTTCCTGGCGAGGTTATAGATGAACTTCGATTACACACCGAAAGTGCAGGCGCTGCGCGAGAAGTTGCTCGCGTTTTTCGACGAACATATTTACCCGAACGAGCACCTCTTCCATGAGGAAGTCGCGCGCAATCGCGCGAACGGCAATGCATGGGTGCCCACCGAGATCGTCGAAAAACTGAAGCTCAAGGCACGCGAGGCAGGCTTGTGGAACCTGTTCCTGCCCGAGTCGAGTCGCGGCGCCGGACTCACGAACCTCGAATACGCCCCGCTGTGCGAGATCATGGGCCGCGTGCACTGGGCTCCCGAAGTATTCAACTGCAGCGCGCCGGACACCGGCAACATGGAGACCATCGAGCGCTACGGCACCGAGGAGCACAAGCGCCAGTGGCTTCAACCGCTGCTCGAAGGCCAGATCCGCTCGGCATTCCTGATGACTGAGCCCGATGTCGCCTCGTCGGATGCGACCAATATCCAGACGCGCATCACGCGCGACGGCGACGACTACGTGATCAACGGCGTCAAGTGGTGGTCCTCGGGCGCGGGCGATCCGCGTTGCGCGGTCTACATCGTCATGGGCAAGACCGATCCCGACGCACCGCGCCACGCGCAGCAGTCGATGATCCTCGTGCCCGCCAACGCTGAAGGCATCACGGTGCGCCGCCCGCTCACGGTGTTCGGCTACGACGACGCACCGCACGGCCACATGGAGATCACGCTCAAGAACGTGCGCGTGCCCGCGTCGAACGTCCTGCTCGGCGAAGGGCGCGGCTTCGAGATCGCCCAGGGGCGGCTCGGGCCGGGCCGCATCCACCACTGCATGCGCCTCATCGGCGTCGCCGAACGCGCGCTCGAATACATGACCAAACGCGCCCTCACGCGCGTGGCGTTCGGCAAGCCGATCTCGGCGCAAACGGTCACGCAGGAGCGCATCGCCGAGGCGCGCTGCATGATCGAGCAGGCACGCCTGCTCACGCTCAAGGCCGCGTACATGATGGATACCGTCGGCAACAAGGGCGCGCGCGGCGAGATCGCGATGATCAAGGTAGTGGCGCCGAACGTGGCCTGCCAGGTGCTCGACTGGGCGATCCAGGTACATGGCGGCGCGGGCGTGAGCGGCGACTTCCCGCTCGCCTATGCGTATGCGTCGGCTCGCACGCTGCGCTTCGCCGACGGCCCCGACGAGGTTCACCGCAACGCAATCGCCAAGCTCGAATACGGGCGCTACAAGGAACTCGACGCAGCTTCGCGGCCGTAAGTTCGCGCATGCAGGAGGGATGCATGCTCACGCTCTGCATCCCTCATCGAACTGTGCTCTAATCTGCGCGAGTTGAGGCGCTGCGGCCGGGCCGCAGCGCTCCCCGTCCACAGTGCCATGGAGACACAATGATCGACGTCTATAGCTGGGCCACGCCGAACGGCCACAAAGTGCATATCATGCTCGAGGAAACCGGCCTCGAATACCGCGTTCATCCGGTCGATATCGGCGCGGGCGACCAGTTCAAGTCCGACTTTCTCGCCATCAGCCCGAATAACAAGATTCCCGCCATTGTCGATTCGGAAGGCCCGGTCCGTGCCGACGGCAAGCCGTTCTCGCTCTTCGAATCGGGCGCGATCCTGATTTATCTGGCGGCGAAAACCGGCCAGTTCATGCCCGACGACCTCGCTGCGCGCTACGACGTGCTGCAGTGGACCATGTTCCAGATGGGCGGACTCGGGCCGATGCTCGGCCAGGCGCACCACTTCCGCATCTATGCGCCCGAAAAGATCCAGTACGCCGTCAACCGCTACACGAATGAGGCGAAGCGGCTCTACAACGTCATGGAAACGCAGCTCGGGAAGACCAAGTATCTCGCCGGCGACGAGTACACCATCGCCGACATCGCCGCATTTCCCTGGACGCGTTCGTGGCAGAACCAGGGCATCGATCTCGACAGCCTGCCGAACGTGAAGCGCTGGCACGAGACGATTGCGGAGCGGCCTGCGGTCAGGCGTGGCGTGGAGGTACTCGCTGCCGCGCGCAAGCCGATCACCAGCGACAAGGAGCGCGAAATCCTGTTCGGCGCGACGCAGTACGCGAAGCACTGAGCGCACAGAAAAACGCTCCAAAAGCGCATAAAAAAGGGGCGTCCAGCAACGCGTGCCGCACGCCCCTTCGATTCGATGGTGTTCCGATGCGCGCCTGTGCTAATGCACAGGCGAACGCGATCAGAAGTAATGCCGCGTAATGAATTCGGCCACGCACGCGGGCCGTTCGCTGCCCTCGCACTCGATGGTCGCGTTCCACGTCACCTGCACGCTGCCGTCGGCGGCATCTTCCGCTTCCTTCACGCCAAAGCGCGCACGCACTTTCGAGCCGACCGGCACGGGCGACGTGAAGCGCACGCGATTGAGCCCGTAGTTCACCCCCATACGCTGATGGATCTTCACGGTCTGCGCGAGCAGCGTCGGCATCAGCGAAAGCGTGAGAAAACCATGCGCGACAGGACCGCCGAACGGCGACTCGCGGCGCGCGCGCTCTGCATCGACGTGAATCCACTGGTGGTCGCCGGTGGCTTCGGCAAAGTCGAGCACCTGCGGCTCACCCACCTCGATCCAGGCGCTCACGAACGGCGTGCCGCCCGCGAGCGCGCGCAGCGTCGCCACATCGGCAATCTGAACCATGCCGCTTTCGCTCATGATGCGCTCCCCGGATGCCGCAGCCCGAACAGGGCCTTCGAGCGCACCGTGACGATGGTTTCGCCGTGCTGGTTAACACCGTCCCAACGCGTTTCGACGATGCCGCGATCGGGCTTGCTCGACGACACGCGCTTGCTGACGATGGTGTTCGTCATGGTGAGCGTGTCGCCGACGCGCGTCGGCTTGAGCCAGCGGATATCATCGACGCCGGGCGAGCCCATCGACGTCGAATCGCCCAGGAAGTTGCGCACGAGCATGCCCATCATGACCGAGCACGTATGCCAACCGCTCGCGACGAGCCCGCCGAACATCGACGCTTCGGCGGCCTCCTCGCTCATATGGAACGGCTGCGGATCGAACTGCTCGGCGAAATGCACGATCTCCTCGCGCGTGAACGTGTGCGAGCCGACCGTGTACGACCTGCCGACTTCGAGATCTTCGTAACTCACAGTCATCGTTGCTTTCCTCGATGTGGCCGCGCTCATGCAGCCGCTTATGCAGCCGCTTGCGCGAAGCCCGGCAGCGCGGTGAAGCGCTCCAGATGATGATCGACATCGCCGAGCGTCGTTTCGATGATCGCGAGGCGCTTGAACAGGTGAGCCGCCGCGACCTCGTTGGTGACGCCCATGCCGCCATGCAATTGCACGGCTTGCTGACCGACGTAACGCGCCGCCTGCCCCACGCGCACTTTCGCGGCGGAAATCGCGCGGCGGCGTTCGTCGGGCGACTCGCTACTGTAGCGCGCCGCGGCGAGGTACGTGATCGAACGAGCCTGCTCGGCGTGAATCAGCATGTCCGCCATGCGGTGCTGCAGCGCCTGGAAACGCGCAATCGGCACGCCGAACTGCTGGCGCGTCTTCGTGTATTCGACGGTCGCGCTCGTGAGCGCGTCAATCGCGCCGAGCGCTTCCGCGCACAGCAGGAAGGTCGCGTAATCGGCGATGCGCTCCCACGTCGCCGCGCCCACCGATGTGTCAACCGATGCGCCGCCCAGCCGGCGCGCGTGCGCACCGTTGAACTTGAGCGTCGCGGCGCGCTGGCCATCAATCGTGCGGTAGTCGCTCACATCGGCACCCTTCGCGCCGCGTGCGACGACGAACAGCGCAACCTCGCCCGCAACACGCGCCGGGACGATCCAGAAGTCGGCTTGCGCGCCGTGCTGCACGACCGACTTTGTGCCCGTGAGCGAGTAGCCGTCGCCCGTTTCCTTCGCCGTGGTAGCGAGCGAGAACAGGTCGTAGCGCGCATCGGGTTCGTGGAAAGCCACCGCGAGCCGCACTTCGCCTGTGGCCACGCGTTCGAGCAAGGTTGCATCTTCGCCTTGCACATCGCCCGCAAGCCGGAGCGCTTCGACGCCGACCGCCGTCGCCCAGTACGGCTCGACAACCAGCGCGCGGCCAAGCTGCTGCATGACGGCCAGCATGTCGAACGGCGTGCCATCGAAGCCGCCCTGCGCCGACGGCACAGGCAGCGCCGTGAGACCGAGCTCGACAAATGCATTCCAGTGAACGGCCGAGACGCCCTCGGTGGTCTTCACGATCGCCTGGCGCGCTTCGAAGCCGTAGTTCTTGTCGAGATAGCGACGCAACGCGTCGGAAAGTTGCTGTTGCTCTTCGGTGAAATTGAAGTCCATTGCGCCGCTCCTCAGATCCCGAGAATCATCTGCGCGATGATGTTCTTCTGGATTTCGTTCGACCCGCCGTAAATCGACGTCTTGCGGTAGTTGAAGTAGTACGCCGCGAGCGGAGCCGCGTCGTCGTCGCCGCCCGCTGCGTGCGGGTGCTTGCCCTCGAGGAACGCCGGATCGAACGGCGCGGCCAGCGGGCCGACCGCATCGAGCATCAGTTCGGTCAGCGCCTGCTGGATTTCGGTGCCCTTGATCTTGAGCATCGACGCTTCGGGACCCGGGCCGCGACCGTTACCGCTGCTCGCGATCACGCGCTCGGCAGTCACTTCGAGCGCCATCAATTCGATTTCGACGGCGGCCACGCGCGCCGCAAATACCGGGTCGTGCAGCAGCGGCTTGCCGTTTTTCTTCTGCTTGAGCGCGACGCTCTTGAGGAATGCCAGTTCGCGGTTCGATGCGCCCACGCGCGCGATGCCGGTGCGTTCATGGCCGAGCAGATACTTCGCGTAGGTCCAGCCGCGATTCTCTTCGCCGACGAGATTCTCGGCCGGCACCTTCACGTCTTCGAAGAACACTTCGTTGACTTCGTGGTCTTCGTCGAGCGTGATGATCGGGCGCACGGTGATGCCCGGCGTCTTCATGTCGATGAGCAGGAACGAGATGCCCTCCTGCTTCTTCGCGGCGGGATCGGTACGCACGAGGCAGAACATCATGTCGGCGTGCTGGCCGAGCGTGGTCCAGGTCTTCTGGCCATTCACGACGTAGTGATCGCCGGAATCGTCCTTGACCCGTACGGCACGCGTGCGCAGCGACGCAAGATCGGAACCCGAGCCCGGTTCGGAATAGCCCTGGCACCACCAGTCGGTGCCCGCGAGGATACGCGGCAGGTAGTAACGCTTCTGCGCTTCGTTGCCGTACTTCATGAGCACGGGCGCGACCATCGACACGCCGAACGGCAGCACGATCGGTGCACCGATGCGCCCGCATTCGGCATCCCAGATGTGGCGCTGCACTTCGGTCCAGCCGGGGCCGCCCCATTCGACGGGCCACGCCGGCGCCGACCAGCCCTTCTGGCCGAGCAGCCGGTGCCAGCTGACGATGTCGTCGCGGCTCAGGCGTTTGTGGTTGAGTACCTTGTCGCGCAGCGCCTGAGGCAGATTGGCCTCAAGCCACGCGCGGATGTCGGCGCGAAATGCGTCGTCGGCGGGGGAATAATCGAGATCCATGCGCAGTGTCTCCTCGCCGCAGCCCATGCCGCCGCGGCGAAGACCCGCATGGTTACTGCAGCGAGCCCTTCAGCGCAGCCGGAACCGGCAGCGGCATCACATCGATGCCTTCTTCGACAAGAGCTTGCGCATCCTCCGCGGTAGCAACTCCGCGGATTTTGCGCGACGGCGCTTCGTTGTAGTGCATGCGCCGCGCCTCCTCGGCGAAACGGTCGCCCACGTTCTCCGTCTTCTCCAGGACCTCGCGCAGTGCACGCAACGCCAGGCCTTGCCACTGTGCGGCTTGTTTCTCCGCAGGCCTGGCGCCCGGCTCGGTCGCACCGGACAGATTCAGCCGGGGCGCGGACGGCAGGCGGCTCACCTCGGTGGCGCCGCACATCGGGCATTCGACCAGCTTGCGCGCACGCTGCGACTCGAAGTCGTCAGCGGAGGCAAACCAGCCTTCGAACCGATGGCCGTCTGGGCACTGTAAATCAAGGACCTTCATGGGGAATCGGGGCTTAGCAGCGAGTGTAGCGCAAAATTCAGATTTGTGAACGGTCGTTCAGAAATTTTCCGGCCGCCTGGAGTCTGCGTGGAATCGGGCGGGTGCACGATTGTAGCGCCGTGCGGCGAGCGCCGCTGATCGCGCACGTTGAGCGCCAACAAACGCCAACGGCGGCCTGGCGGGCCGCCGTCGATCGATGCCCACGCATGACAGCGTGGATTCAGCCCTTCTCTGCTTCGCCGAGCGGCCAGTTGCCGCCAAGCGCCTTTTCCAGCCAGAAGGTACCGATGATCGTCTTCACATCGGTGATCCGGCCGTTGCGCACCCATTCGAGCAATTCGGGCAGCGTCGTCGTGAAGGTTTCGAGGAATTCGCCTTCATCGAGATTGGCTTCACCGGCGATCAGACCGCGCGCGAGATAGATGTCGATGAATTCCGTCGAGTACGAAATGACCGGATGAATCCGCGTCAGGTAGACATACTCGCGCGCCGTGTACCCCGTCTCCTCGCGCAATTCGCGCTTCGCGCAGGCGAGCGCGCCTTCCTGCGGATCGAGCTTGCCAGCAGGAAACTCGGTCATCACGCGCGACAGCGGATAGCGATACTGGCGCTCCATCAGCACGCGGCCATCGTCGAACAACGGGATCACCATCACCGCGCCGGGATGCAGCACGAACTCGCGCGTCGCATGCTTGCCGTCCGGCAATTCCACCGTGTCGCGCTTGAGGGTGAGGAAGTTGCCCGCGTAGAGCGTCGTGCTTTCGACGCACGTCTCAGCGAGTGCCCGGTCGTGTTGCAGATGTTCAGCAGCCATGTTCAACCTCTGGGATGCCGCGTGAGAGCGGATTGATAGGCGCCCGCGTGAAGACAAACGCAAGGCGAGCGCCTGAGAAGCTCGAAGCCTGAGCTATGCCGAACGGCGTTTGACGAGATACTGCCAGGTGAAGCCGGGGAACGCGAACACCACGAACAGACTGAACGTGATGGCGTAGAACTGCCAGCCCTGCGCGAACCGGTTGCCGGCGCGCGCTTCCAGCAGGAAGCCGAACGCGCCGACCACGAAATACAAAACGATCAATTCGGCGATGCGCAGCCACACGCTCTTCTTCTTTGCGCGCAGCGGCACAACACCGAACAACCGCTGGTTGGCGAACGGCAGGTTGGCGCCGGCGAGCGCCAACAGAACGACGAACCAGCCGGCAGCAGACATTACAGTTGCAGCGTATGCGTGACGGCCTGCAGGCAGAGCGTCATCAGCGGACCAGGAACGATACCGAGCACGAGCACAGCCACGCCGTTGAGCGCGAGCAGCATGCGATTGCCCGCACCGCTTTCGATCGGCGAGGTGTCCTGCGGCGCATCGAAGTACATCAGCTTGACGACGCGCAGGTAGTAGAACGCGCCGAACAGCGAGGTGATCACCGCAAGCACGGCGAGCCACGTCAGGCCTGCGTTAATCGTTGCCTGGAGCACCGCGAGCTTGGCGTAGAAGCCGACCGTCGGCGGGATGCCGGCGAGCGAGAACATCATCACCATCATCACGAACGCGAACACCGGGCTACGCTGGTTGAGGCCCTTGAAATCGTCGAGCGTATCGGCTTCGAAGTTGCGGCGTGCGAGCAGCATCACGACACCGAACGCGCCGAGCGTCGTCAGCAGATAGATGATGCTGTAGAACATCGCCGAGCTGTACGCGTTGGCCGCGCCGGTCGCCTTGCCGTCCACGATGCCGGCCAGCAGGCCGAGCAACACGAAGCCCATGTTCGAGATCGCCGAGTACGCGAGCATGCGCTTGATGTTGCGCTGAACGATACCGGTAATGTTGCCGACGATCATCGAGAGCGCCGCGAGGATGATCAGCATTTGCTGCCAGTCGAAGGCGAGCGGCCAGAGACCCATCACGAGCAGGCGCACGCCCCAGGCGAAAGCCGCAACCTTCGGGCCGCCGCCGGTGAGCAGCGTCATCGCCGTGGGCGCGCCTTGATAGACGTCCGGCACCCACATGTGGAACGGCACCGCGCCCATCTTGAACGCCACGCCCGCCACGATGAACACCACGCCGAACAGCAGCACGACGTCGTTGATATGACCCGATGCGATGGCCTTCAGCACTTCGTTCAGTTCGAGCGAACCGGTCGCGCCGTAGATCATCGAAATGCCGTACAGCAGGAAGCCGGAAGCCAGTGCGCCGAGGACGTAGTACTTCATCGCCGCTTCGTTCGACTGCGTCTGGCCGCCGCGCAGTGCGATCACCGCGTAGAGCGACAGCGACATCAGTTCGAGGCCGAGATACAGCGTGAGGAAGTTGTTGCCCGAGATCATGACGATCTGGCCAAGCAGCGAGAACAGGCCGAGCAGGAAGAACTCGCCCTTGAACATGTCGCGGTCTTCCAGGTACTTGCGCGAATAGACGATCGTCGCGGCGAAGCCGAGCGTCACGGCTGCCTTCATCGCGCTGGCGAACGGGTCGACCACGTACATACGCGAGAAGTAGTAGTACACGTGCGGATCGAACGCGTTCACCGCGAACCACAGGCCGCCCACAAGCGTGGACAGCAGCGAGATGAAGTAAGTCGTCTTGCGGCCCGCTCGGCCCGTCAACGTGTCGTTGAGCCACGCGACGGTGATGGCGGCCATCACCAGCGCGTCGGGAAGCAGTGCGTTCATAGGGGCGTTTGGCATGATCTTTATGTCCTCCGCTCGACGTTACTGTGACAGCGGCAGTTTCGACACTGCAACATGGGAGAGGAGGTTATCCACGGAAACGTGCATCACATCGGTAAAGGGCTTCGGGTAGAGGCCCATGAAAAGCGTCATCAGTGCGAGCACACCCAGCACCAGATACTCACGGCAGCTGATGTCCTTCAGTTCGCGCACGTGGTCGTTCGCGATTGCACCGAAGTACACACGCTTGTACATCCACAACGTATAGGCCGCACCGAGAATCAGCGTGAACGCAGCGCCGAACCCGATCCAGAAGTTGAACTTCACGGCCGCGAGAATCACCATGAATTCGCCGACGAAACCCGAGGTTCCCGGCAGGCCGCAGTTGGCCATGGCGAACAGCATCGCGAATGCCGCGAACTTCGGCATCGTGTTGACCACACCGCCGTAATCGGCGATCTGGCGCGTATGCATGCGGTCGTACAGCACGCCGATACAAAGGAACATGGCGCCCGAAACGAAGCCGTGCGAGATCATCTGGACGATGCCGCCTTCCATCGCGAGCTTGCTCGACTCGCCGAACATAAAGAAGCCGAGCGTGACGAAACCCATGTGCGCAATCGATGAGTACGCAACCAGCTTCTTCATGTCGGCCTGCACCATCGCGACGAGACCGATGTAGATCACGGCGATCAGCGACAGCGTGATGATGACCGGCGCGAGATAGTGACTTGCGTCAGGCGCGATCGGCAGCGAGAAGCGCAGGAAACCGTACGCGCCGAGCTTCAGCATGATCGCGGCCAGCACGACGGAACCGCCCGTGGGCGCCTCGACGTGGGCGTCCGGCAACCACGTGTGGACCGGCCACATCGGCACCTTCACCGCGAACGCGAAGAAGAATGCGATGAATAGCAGGATCTGCGGCGTCATCGGGATCTTGGCTGCCTGCCACGTCGCGAGATCGAACGTGCCGGTTTCGCGGTACAGGTACAGCAGCGCGATCAGCATCAGCAGCGAGCCGGCCAGCGTGTACAGGAAGAACTTGAAGGCTGCGTACACGCGGTTCTGACCGCCCCACACGCCGATGATGATGTACATCGGGATCAGGGTTGCTTCGAAGAACACGTAGAACAGCATGCCATCGGCAGCGCTGAAAACGCCGACCATCAGCCCCGACAGGATCAGGAACGCGGCCATGTACTGCGCGACGTTCTTCGTGATGACCTGCCAGCCGGCCACCACCACGATGACGGTGATGAGCGCGGTCAGCACGACGAACCACATCGAGATGCCGTCGACGCCGAGGTGATACGTAATATTGAAACGATCGATCCAGGAGGACTTTTCAGCGAACTGGAGATCCGCTGTGCTCACGTCGAATCCCGAAATCAGCGGAATCGTGACGAGAAAGCCAAGCAAGGAGCCGATGAGCGCGAGCCAGCGGGCCGTGCCCGGGTTCCGGTCGGAACCCACTGCCAGAACCAGGACACCGAAAACGATCGGCAGCCAGATTGCGATACTAAGAATCGGATAAGCGTGCATGCAGTTTTCCTCGCCTCACTTGCCGCCGAGCGTTACAAACAGGGTCAGGAGCCCGAGCATACCTACGATCATCGCAAACGCGTAATGGTAGATGTAGCCGGATTGCAGGAAACGGATAACCGACGCAAACCATCCGATAAATTTCGCACTCCCGTTCACGACGCCGTCGATCACGACCACGTCGCCTTCTTTCCACAAACCACGGCCGATCGCCAACATGCCGCGCGCGAACACGACTTCGTTGATCTTGTCGAGGTAATACGCATTCGCGAGCAGCTTGTAGACCGGCGCGAATGTGCGTTGCACCACAGCCGGCAGGTCCGGGCGCTTCATATAGAAGAACCACGCGACCACGATGCCTGAGAGTGCGAGCCAGACCGGCACGCCCGAGAACGCATGCGCGCCCATGGCGACCCAGCCGTGGAATTCTTCAGCCATTTCGGCAAGACCCGCATGGTTCTGGCCGATGAAAATCACCTTGTCGAACGCGACGCCATGCTGGAAGTAGCTGCCGTACAGCAGCGGCTCGATGGCCCATGCACCGGCGATCACCGAAGGAATCGCGAGCAGGACGAGCGGCACCCAGACCACCCACGGCGACTCGTGCGGCACGTGCACATGGTGATGGCCGTGGTGGTCGTCATGGTCATGCTCGTGCGAGGCCGCTTCCGCGCCCATCGGCGAATCCGGGTGCTTCGGATGGCGGAAGCGCTCTTCGCCGTGGAACACGAGGAAGTACATACGGAACGAGTACAGCGCCGTCACGAACACGCTGGCGACCACCGCGAAGTACGCGAAGTCCGAGCCTGCGAGGTGCGAGACCTTCACTGCGTCGATGATCGAGTCTTTCGAGTAGAAGCCCGAGAAGAACGGCGTGCCGATCAGCGCGAGCGAACCGATGAGCGACGTGATCCAGGTGATCGGCATGTACTTGCGCAGACCGCCCATGTTGCGCATGTCCTGATCGTGGTGCATGCCCATGATGACCGAGCCCGCGCCGAGGAACAGCAGCGCCTTGAAGAACGCGTGCGTCATCAGGTGGAAGATCGCAACCGGGTACGCCGAGACGCCGAGCGCGACCGTCATGTAGCCGAGCTGCGAGAGCGTCGAGTACGCGACCACGCGCTTGATGTCGTTCTGGACGATGCCGAGGAAGCCCATGAAGAGCGCGGTGATCGCGCCGATCACGACGATGAACGACAGCGCTGCTTCGGAGAGTTCGAACAGCGGCGACATGCGCGCGACCATGAAGATACCGGCCGTCACCATGGTGGCGGCGTGGATCAGCGCGGAGATCGGCGTCGGGCCTTCCATCGAATCGGGCAGCCACACGTGCAGCGGGAACTGCGCCGACTTACCCATCGCGCCGATGAAGAGGCAGATACACGCGACCGTCATCATGTTCCAGGAGGTGCCCGGGAACGTCATCGCGGCGATGTCGTGGCCCTTCGTGAACACTTCGCTGTAGTTGAGCGAACCGCCGTACGCGAGCAGCAGGCCGATACCGAGCAGGAAGCCGAAGTCGCCCACGCGGTTCACGAGGAACGCCTTCATGTTCGCGTAGATCGCGCTTTCACGCTTGAAGTAGAAGCCGATCAGCAGGTAAGACACGAGACCCACTGCTTCCCAGCCGAAGAACAGCTGCAGGAAGTTGTTGCTCATCACGAGCATCAGCATCGAGAAGGTGAAGAGCGCGATGTACGAGAAGAAGCGCTGGTAGCCCTCTTCTTCCGCCATGTAGCCGATCGTGTAGACGTGCACCATCAGCGACACGAAGGTCACCACGCACATCATGAGCGCCGTGAGCGAGTCGACGAGGAAGCCAACCTCGAACTTCAGGTTGCCCACCGACATCCATTCGTAGATGGTGGCGTGAAAGCTCGCGCCGCCCAGCACGTCGAAGAACGTGATGCACGAGAGCACGAATGCAATCGCGACGCCGAGGATGGTGACCGTGTGCGCACCGGCGCGCCCGACCGCTTTGCCAAACAGACCGGCAATCATCGAACCGGCGAGCGGTGCGAGTGGAATCGCCAGCAACAGATTTTCGTTGAGTGTCGTTGCCATTACAGCCTGCCTTAACCTTTGAGCTGATCGAGATCCTCGACGTTGATCGTGTCGAGACTACGGAACAAGGTCACGAGAATAGCCAGACCAATCGCAGCTTCCGCAGCTGCGACGGTCAGTACGAAGAACACGAAGATCTGTCCGTGCACATCACCGAGGTAATGTGAGAACGCAACGAAGTTCGTGTTCACCGCCAGAAGCATCAGCTCAATCGCCATCAGGATGATGATGACGTTGCGGCGGTTGAGAAAAATGCCGACGATCGAGATCGCAAACAGGATCGCGCCGAGGACGAGATAGTGGGCAAGGGTCAACATAAGGTCTCTCTAGCGCGATCAGCTGTTGCTGCCGGTCGCATTTTCGTTCGCGACAGGCTCTTGCGGAAGTTCCTTCGCGGCGGGCATCTTCACGAGACGCACGCGGTCCTCGCGACGCACGCGGACCTGCTTCGAAACGTTTTGGCGCTTCGCGTCCTTCGGCTCACGCGCTGTCAGCGCAATCGCCGCGACGATAGCGACCAGCAGCACGAGGCCAGCCACTTCGAAGGCGAAGATGTAGTCGGTGTAAATAATCTTGCCGATCAGATGCGCGTTCGACAGCGCCGACGCTGCGGCGGCCGACGTATCGGGCACCGGCGTGGTCGTCGCGCCGTAACCGTGCCAGAGGATCAGCGCGGTTTCGATCACGATGATCGCGCCCACCACGGTCGCCACCGGCACGAAGCGTTTGATGTCGCGGTTCAGTACGTCGATGTTGATGTCCAGCATCATCACCACGAACAGGAACAGCACCATCACGGCGCCCACGTAGACGAGCACCAGCAGGATCGCGAGGAATTCCGCCTCCAGCAGCATCCAGATCGCAGCCGCGTTGAAGAACGCGAGAACGAGGAAAAGCGCCGACGCGACGGGGTTGCGCGACGTGATCACCTTCAGCGCTGACAACGTCAGCAGCAGCGCGAAGATGTAGAACAAGACGGTCGTGAATTCCATGATTACTGGTTCATCGTTGAGGCCATCGTGAGGCGGAGTGCGCGGTGCAAACTGGCGGCCAGACCAGAGTGCGCCGCGCCGCGGCGGTCAAGGTGCGGCGACACGCGGGCGGAAGGCACAAGCGTGTCCCGCTGTCCGGCCCGACCGCGGGCCGATGCAGCGTCAAACTGAAGATCAACGGTACGGTGCATCCGCTGCCTTGTTTGCTGCGATCTGTGCTTCGTAGCGATCGCCGACTGCCAGCAGCATGTCCTTCGTGAAATACAGATCGCCGCGCTTCTCGCCGTGATACTCGAGAATGTGCGTTTCGACGATCGAGTCGACCGGGCAGCTCTCTTCGCAGAAGCCGCAGAAGATGCACTTGGTCAGGTCGATGTCGTAGCGCGTCGTGCGGCGCGTGTTGTCCTCGCGCACTTCCGATTCGATCGTGATTGCGAGCGCGGGGCACACGGCCTCGCACAGCTTGCACGCGATGCAGCGCTCTTCGCCGTTTTCGTAGCGGCGCAGCGCATGCAGCCCGCGAAAACGCGGCGACATCGGGGTCTTTTCTTCCGGGAACTGCACCGTGAACTTGCGCTTGAACGCATAACGGCCGGTCAGCGCGAGCCCCTGCAGCAGCTCGGTCAGGAAGAACGTCTTGAAGAAGTTTTGGATAGCGTTCATGGTCTCGTCCGCCCTTTATTTCCAGATGCTCAGCGGCGACATGTACCAGAAGCCAACCACGATGAGCCACACGAGAGACACGGGAATAAACACCTTCCAGCCGAGACGCATGATCTGGTCATAGCGATAACGCGGGAACGTCGCGCGGGCCCAGATGAACATCGACAGCAGGAGGAAGACTTTCAGCACGAGCCAGAAGATGCCCGGGATGAAATCGAGGAAGCCGAACGGCGCGCTCCAGCCACCGAGGAACAGCACCGAAGCCAGCGCCGAAATCACGATCATGTTGATGTACTCGGCGAGGAAGAACAGCGCGAAGCCCATCCCCGAGTAGTCGATCATGTGACCTGCAACGATTTCCGATTCGCCTTCCACCACGTCGAACGGGTGGCGGTTCGTTTCAGCAATGCCCGAGATGAAGTAGATGACGAACATCGGCAGCAGCGGCAGCCAGTTCCACGAGAGGAACGTGATGCCCCAGCCTGCGAACATGCCGCGCATCTGGCCCTGGACGATGTCCGAGAGATTCAGGCTGCCCGACACCATCAGCACGATAACGAGCGCGAAACCCATCGCGATTTCGTACGACACCATCTGTGCCGCCGCGCGCATCGCGCCGAGGAACGCGTACTTCGAGTTCGAGGCCCAGCCCGCGAGAATCACGCCGTAGACGCCGACCGACGAGATCGCCATCACGTAGAGCAGACCCGCGTTGATGTTGCCGAGCACCGCGCCTGCCTGGAACGGGATCACCGCCCAGATCGCGAACGCCGGCACCACCACCATGATCGGCGCGATCATGTAAATCCAGCGGCTCGCCTGCGCCGGCTGAATCACTTCCTTGAGCAGCAACTTCAGCACGTCGGCAATCGGCTGCAGAAGACCTGCGGGACCGACGCGGTTCGGACCGAGACGCACGTGCATCCAGCCGATGAGCTTGCGCTCCCAGAGGATCAGGTACGCGACGCACAACAGGATCACCACTGCGACGACGAGAATGCGCACCAGCGCCCACACGGTGGGCCACGCCACGCCGAGCAGCTGGCTGCCGCCTGCATTGATCGTATCGAACAAGCTCATTTAGGCCTTCTCCACCAGCAGTTCACCGAACAGGCTGCCGAGCTGCGCACCCACCGGCGTCGCCGCCGACACGCGCACCACCGTCGGCGCTAGATTCGCGTCGCGCGTTGCGGGCGCGCTCACGGACAGCTCGCCCTGGCGCACGCGTACCGCGTCGCCTTCCTTCAGGCCCAGCTGATCGAAGAGCGCTGCCGGCAGGCCGACTGCATTCGCCACGCGGGCCGCCGCCGTGAGTTGCAGCGCATCGGCGCGGCGCACGAGCGGGTCGGCGTGATAGATCGGTACATCGGCGAGGCGTTCGAAGCTGCCCGCAGCTGCACGGGGCGCCGGACCCTTCGCGAGTTGCGCGCCGGTCTTGTTCGACAGACGCTGCTCGAAGTTGCCGTCGCCGAGCGCCTTGACGCGCACTTCTTCGGCCGTTTCGTACTCGAAGCCATGCGCGCCGAGCAGCGTGCCCAGCACGCGCAGCACCTTCCACGCCGGGCGCGTTTCGCCGAGCGGGCGCACGACGCCGTTGAAGCTCTGCACCGTGCCTTCGGCGTTCACGAACGTACCCGAGGTTTCGGTGTACGGCGCGATCGGCAGCAGCACGTCTGCGTACTCGAGACCGGTCTTGAACGGCGAGAACACCACGACCATTTCAGCCTGGCCGAGCGCTGCGCGCGCCGCGGCCGGGTTGGCCGTGTCGAATTCCGGCTCGACGTTCAGGAGCAGATAACCCTTGCGCGGCTGCTCGAACGCTTCGCGTGCGTTGAGGCCGCCGTTGCCGGGGAGCGCGCCCGCGAGGTGCGCGCCGACCGTGTTGCCCGCTTCCGTGAGGAAGCCGAGCTTCGCGCCGGTCGTATCGGCAATGAATTGCGCCGCAGCATGCAGACGCGAGAAATCAGGATGCTGAACGACCGCGTTGCCGAGCAGCACGAAACGGCGTTCGCCGCTTGCGAGCGAGGCCGCAACCTGCTTCGCGGCGTCGCTTGCCTGCACGCCCGCGAAGGCTTCCGGAACCGCAACGCCCTTCGCTTCGGCAACTGCAACCGCCACGCCTGCGAGTTCGTCGAACCAGGCCGACGGTGCAGCGACGATGCGCTTCGCGCTGGCGATCAGCGAGTTGTCGCCCGTGGCCTGCAGCAGCGTGATCTTCGCGCCGCCCTTCGCGGCCTGACGCAGACGCGCGGCGAACAGCGCGTGATCGCGGCGCAGGAACGAGCCGACCACGAACGCGGCGTCCGCGTAGGACAGATCGGCGATCTTCGTGCCGAGCCACGGCGTGCCGTTCAGCGGTGCCGAGAAGTCGCTCTGGCGCAGACGGAAGTCGATGTTCGGCGTGCCGATCGCATCGGCAAACTGCTTGAGCAGATAGAGTTCTTCAGTCGTGCTGTGCGGGCTCGCGAGTGCAGCGATGGCGTTTTCGCCGTGCTCGCTGCGAATGCCCTTGATGCCCTTCACGACATATTCGAGCGCAGCCTGCCAGTCGGTTTCAATCCACTGGCCGCCCTGCTTGATCATCGGGCGGGTCAGGCGCTCTTCGCTGTTCAGCGCTTCATACGAGAAGCGGTCCTTGTCCGAGATCCAGCATTCGTTGATGGCTTCGTTCTCGTGCGACAGCACGCGCATCACGCGGTTGTTCTTCACCTGCACGACGACGTTTGCACCGGTCGAATCGTGCGGGCTCACCGACTTGCGGCGCGACAGTTCCCACGAGCGGGCGCTGTAGCGGAACGGCTTGCTCGTGAGCGCGCCGACCGGGCACAGGTCGATCATGTTGCCCGAGAGTTCCGAGTCGACCGTCTTGCCGACGAACGACGTGATTTCCGAGTGTTCGCCGCGGCCGAGCATGCCGAGTTCCATCACGCCGGCGATTTCGTCGCCGAAGCGCACGCAGCGCGTGCAGTGAATGCAGCGCGACATCTCTTCCATCGAGATGAGCGGGCCGACATTCTTGTGGAACACCACGCGCTTTTCTTCGCTGTAGCGCGAAGCCGACTTGCCGTAGCCCACCGCGAGATCCTGCAGCTGGCACTCGCCGCCCTGATCGCAGATCGGGCAATCCAGCGGGTGGTTGATCAGCAGGAACTCCATCACGGACTGCTGTGCCGCGACGGCCTTCTCGGACGTCGTATGCACGATCATGCCCTGGGATACCGGCGTCGCGCACGCGGGCACGGCCTTCGGCATCTTCTCGACTTCGACAAGACACATCCGGCAGTTGGCCGCGATCGACAGCTTCTTGTGATAGCAGAAGTGCGGAATATAGGTGTCCACCCGCTGCGCAGCCTGGATCACCATGCTGCCCTCGGGCACCTCCACCTTCTTGCCGTCTATTTCAAGTTCAACCATGATGGTTAATCGTCCCTAACCTGTTACCGCTCGATGATTCACGGCGGTCTACCCCGTTGCTTCGTCCTGCGCGGTACCCGCCCAACGCACCTGCCCTTCGTTTCGCCCTCAGGCGGTCGCCGTCTCCGATGCCGTATGCGAACCGGCATGTCCGCCTACGAGGCAACGCTTGTGTTGCACGTGATATTCGAATTCGTCCCAGTAGTGCTTGAGCATGCCGCGCACCGGCATGGCCGCCGCATCGCCGAGCGCGCAGATCGTGCGGCCCATGATGTTGCCGGCGACCGAATTCAGCAGATCCAGATCTTCCTGGCGGCCCTCGCCGTGCTCGATGCGCTTCACGACGCGATACAGCCAGCCCGTGCCTTCGCGGCACGGCGTGCACTGGCCGCACGACTCTTCGAAATAGAAGTACGACAGACGCATGAGCGAGCGCACCATGCAGCGCGTTTCGTCCATGACGATGACCGCGCCCGAACCCAGCATCGAACCCGCCTTCGCGATCGAGTCGTAGTCCAGATCGGTCTGCATCATCAGATCGCCCGGAATGACCGGCGACGACGAACCGCCCGGAATCACGGCCTTGAGCTTCTTGCCGTCGCGCACGCCGCCGGCGAGTTCCATGAGCGTGGCGAACGGCGTGCCGAGCGGAACTTCGTAGTTGCCCGGACGCGCGATGTCGCCGCCGATCGAGAAAATCTTCGTGCCGCCGTTGTTCGGCTTGCCGAGTTCCATGTAGGCCTGCGGGCCGATGGCCAGCAGGAACGGCACCGCGGCGAACGTCTCGGTGTTGTTGATCGTGGTGGGCTTGCCGTAGATGCCGAAGCTCGCCGGGAACGGCGGCTTGAAGCGCGGCTGGCCCTTCTTGCCTTCGATCGATTCGAGCAGCGCGGTTTCTTCGCCGCAGATGTACGCGCCATAACCGTGGTGCGCGTGCAGCTGGAACGTGAAGTCCGTGCCGAGGATGTTGTCGCCGAGGTAGCCCGCCTGGCGCGCTTCTTCCAGCGCAGCCTCGAAGCGGCGATAGACCTCGAAGATCTCACCGTGGATGTAGTTGTAGCCGACGGTGATGCCCATCGCGTACGCGCCGATGGCCATGCCCTCGATCACCGAGTGCGGGTTCCAGCGCAGGATGTCGCGATCCTTGAACGTGCCGGGTTCGCCCTCGTCCGAATTGCACACGAGATACTTCTGGCCCGGGAACTGACGCGGCATGAAGCTCCACTTCAGGCCGGTCGGGAAGCCCGCGCCGCCGCGGCCGCGCAGACCCGACGCCTTGACGTCGGCGATCACCTGCTCGGGCGGGATTTTTTCTTCGAGAATACGGCGCAGCTGCTTGTAGCCGCCGCGCGCGACGTAGTCTTCGAGATGCCAGTTGTCGCCGTTCAGGCCGGCGAGAATCAGCGGTTTGATGTGACGGTCGTGCAGTGAGGTCATTTCGAAAGTTCCTCGAGCAGCTGGTCGATCTTCTCGCGGCTCATGAAGCTGCACATGCGATGGTTGTTCACGAGCATCACCGGTGCGTCGCCGCACGCGCCCATGCATTCGCCCTCTTTCAGGGTGAACATGCCGTCGGGGGTGGTTTCGCCGAAGCCGATACCGAGCTTCTGCTTCAGATACTCGGCAGCGCTTTCCGAGCCGCCGTCCGGGCCGAGCTGGCACGGCAGGTTCGTGCAGAGCGTGATCTTGTGCTTGCCTACCGGTTTCGTTTCGAACATCGTGTAGAACGTAGCGACTTCCTGGACTGCTACAGGCGGCATGCCAAGGTAGTCGGCGACGAACTGCATGAGTTCGGGCGACAGCCAGCCATGCTCTTCCTGAGCCACGGCCAGTGCCGCCATCACGGCAGACTGCTTCTTATCGGCGGGATACTTCGTCAACGCGCGATCGATTTCTTTCAGGCCTTCAGCTGAGATCATTTTCAGACACGACTCTTTCAATTCCTACCGAACGAAAACCTGCCGCGCATGCTGCATGACTGCGTGCTGCGACAGACGTGGCGTTCCCGGCATGTTGCGCGGCGCGCACCCGAGCCATCGGGGCGCGCCAGATGTTGCAGACTTAGCGATCGATCTCGCCGAACACGATGTCCTGTGTACCGATGATCGTCACCGCGTCGGCAATCATGTGGCCGCGCGCCATCTCGTCGAGTGACGAGAGGTGGGCATAGCCCGGTGCGCGGATTTTCAGACGATACGGCTTGTTTGCGCCATCCGACACCAGATAGATGCCGAACTCGCCCTTCGGATGCTCGACGGCGGCGTATGCTTCGCCTTCGGGCACATGGAAGCCTTCGGTGAAGAGCTTGAAGTGGTGAATCAGCTCTTCCATGTTCGACTTCATGTTCACGCGCGAGGGCGGCGCGACCTTGTAATTGTCAACCATCACAGGGCCGGGATTCTTGCGCAGCCACTCAATGCATTGTTTCGCGATACGCGTGGACTGGCGCATCTCTTCGACACGCACGAGATAGCGGTCGTAGCAGTCGCCGTTCACGCCAACCGGAATGTCGAAATCGATCCGGTCGTAGACTTCGTACGGCTGCTTCTTGCGCAGATCCCATTCGATGCCCGAACCGCGCAGCATCGCACCCGTGAGACCGAGCTGCAGTGCACGCTCGGGGCTCACGACGCCGATGCCGACGAGACGCTGCTTCCAGATGCGGTTGTCGGTCAGGAGCGTTTCGTACTCGTCGACGCAAACCGGGAAGCGCGTGAAGAAATCGTCGATGAAGTCGAGCACCGAACCCTCGCGGGCTTCGTTGAGCTTCGCGATCGCGCGCTCGTTGCGGATCTTCGATGCCTTGAATTTAGGCATCGTGTCGGGCAGGTCGCGATAAACGCCGCCCGGACGGTAGTAGGCAGCGTGCATGCGCGCGCCCGAGACCGCCTCGTAGACGTCCATCAGGTCTTCGCGCTCGCGGAACGCGTAGAGGAAGACCGCCATGGCGCCGACGTCGAGCCCGTGCGAGCCGATCCACATCAGGTGGTTCAGCACGCGGGTAATTTCGTCGAACAGAACGCGGATGTACTGCGCGCGCACCGGCACTTCGATGCCGAGCAGCTTTTCGATCGCGAGGACATAGCCGTGCTCGTTGACCATCATCGACACGTAGTCGAGACGATCCATGTACGGCACGGACTGGATGAACGTCTTGTTTTCGGCGAGCTTTTCGGTGGCGCGATGCAGGAGGCCGATATGCGGATCGGCGCGCTGGATCACTTCGCCATCGAGCTCGAGCACGAGGCGCAGCACACCGTGCGCTGCCGGGTGCTGCGGGCCGAAGTTGAGCGTGTAATTCTTGATCTCTGACATGCGACCCTCTTAGTGTCTCTTCAGACCGCCGTACTGATCCTCGCGGATCACACGCGGCGTGATTTCCCGCGGCTCGATGGTCACCGGCTGATAGACCACGCGCTTTTGCTCCGGGTCGTAACGCATTTCGACGTAACCCGAAACCGGGAAGTCCTTGCGGAACGGATGGCCGATGAAACCGTAATCGGTGAGAATCCGGCGCAGATCCGGGTGGCCTTCGAACACGATGCCATACAGATCGAACGCTTCACGCTCGTACCAGTTCGCGGAATTCCAGATCTCGACGAGCGACGGCACGATCGGCATGTCGTCGTCCGGCGCAAACACGCGCAGACGCAGACGCCAGTTGTTCGTAACGGAGAGCAGATGCGTCACGGCGGCGAAACGCTGGCCTTCCCAGGCACCGTCACCGTAGGTCTGATAGTCCACGCCGCACAGGTCGACGAGCTGCTCAAAACGCAGCGCGCGATTGTCCCGCAATTGCTTTGCGACGTACAGAGAATCGGCCGCCTTGACGACGAGGGTCAACTCGCCAAGCGCCTCGGTGAGGCTAACGATGCGCGCACCAAGGGCCGCTTCGAGGTTCGCTTTCAGGGTCTCGAGTTTGCTTGCCATATTGTGGGGAGGCTCGCGCCTTTATTGACGGGCGATGGTATTGGTGCGGCGGATCTTCGCCTGCAACTGGATGATCCCGTAGATCAGGGCTTCGGCAGTGGGCGGGCAGCCCGGCACGTACACGTCGACCGGCACAACGCGATCGCAGCCGCGCACGACCGAGTACGAATAGTGGTAATAGCCACCACCATTGGCGCACGAACCCATCGAGATCACCCAACGCGGCTCGGCCATCTGGTCGTAGACCTTGCGCAGCGCGGGCGCCATCTTGTTGCACAGCGTGCCGGCAACGATCATCACGTCGGACTGGCGCGGGCTCGGGCGGAACACCACCCCGAAGCGGTCGAGGTCATAGCGGGAAGCACCCGCCTGCATCATCTCCACCGCGCAACACGCAAGACCGAACGTCATCGGCCACAGCGAGCCCGTACGCGTCCAGTTGATCAGTTTGTCAGCCGTCGTGGTGACAAACCCCTCCTTCAACACCCCTTCGATACTCATGTGCTTTCCACTCCAGACGGACGACCATCCCGGCCACCCATGCTATCCGGCGATTAACCCATCATTCCCAGTCAAGACCGCCTTTCTTCCAGATGTAGGCAAAGCCCAGCAGGAATTCGAGCAGAAACACCATCATCGAAAGAAAACCGGGCCAGCCGATATCGCGCAGGGCAACGCCCCACGGAAACAGAAACGCGGTTTCGAGATCGAAGATGATGAAGAGAATGGCGACCAGGTAGTAGCGTACGTCGAACTTCATGCGCGCGTCTTCGAAGGCTTCGAAGCCGCACTCGTACGGCGAATTCTTTTCGCTATCTGGCCGATTGGGACCGAGGATCTTGCCGATGGTGACCAGCGCTATGCCCAGACCGATACCCACCAGGAGGAACAACAGGACGGGGAAATAGGCTGCGAGGTTCAAGGCTTTCCTCTATCGGTTAGTTCAGGGTTCCGCAGGCGCGCTTCGCGCTGCGGGCATCACTACACGTACACGTACCTGGCGCTGCAAACTAAAAACAAATACGGAACAGACGACAAAAAAATACCAGCCGGAGCTGAAGCAAGCGGCTGGTATTTTTAGATAACATTGGTGCCGACGGCGAGACTCGAACTCGCACAGCTTTCGCCACTACCCCCTCAAGATAGCGTGTCTACCAATTTCACCACGTCGGCACTACATGCAATCCGGGAGAACAATCTTATTTATGCCCGCGAATCGCTTCAAGACTTAAATTCTAACTTGTTTTCGAGATTTGTTCAACGCACAAAACAAGTTTTTCGAACAATTTATTTCGGCACTTCATTGCCTTGATTCGGCGCCGAAGCTGCAGCAGCAGCCGGAGTTGCAGCCGTCGCAGGCGAAGCAGCGACAGGTGCCGAAACGACCGGAGCCGAAGCTACAACCGGGGCAGGAGCCGAAGCACCAAGCACGCCCGCCGAAGGTTTGGCATGATACGAGCCGATGTAAGTTAATGCAAGAGTTGAAACAAAAAACACTGTTGCAAGAACTGCAGTCGTACGCGAAAGGAAATTCGCGGAGCCGCTCGCGCCGAACAGGCTGCCCGATGCGCCACTACCGAAAGCCGCGCCCATATCCGCGCCTTTGCCGTGCTGTAGCAACACGAGGCCGATCACCCCGAGCGCCGACAGAAGCTGAATGACGATCACCAACGTTTTCAAATACAGCATGACACTCACCTGAGTCCTTGTTGAGCACGCGTCTCAAGGTATCTGCAGTCACCTAAAGACACATTCATACGAAGCCTGCACGCCCCTGCGAAGAGCACGCGCGGGCTCTTAGCTCACGACATCCGCGCCCGCTCCAGCGGCCGCGCAAATCGCGAGAAAATCCCCTTCCTTCAACGACGCGCCGCCAATCAGGCCGCCGTCGATATCGGCTTGACGGAACAGCTCCGCCGCATTCTCCGGCTTCACGCTACCGCCATAGAGCAGCGGCACGTTAACGACCTGCGCGCCCTTGGCGGCAAGACGCGTACGCAAGAACGCGTGAACCTGCTGCGCCTGCTCCGAGCTTGCGCTCTTGCCGGTGCCGATGGCCCAAACGGGTTCGTAAGCCACGACGATGCGCGCCGCTTCGTCAACCGACAGCACGGCGAGCACCACATCGAGTTGCGCACCGACTACGCGCTCGGTCGCGCCGGATTCGCGCTCTTCGAGCGTCTCGCCCACGCAGACGATGGGCGTAAGCCCTGCCGCCAGCACGCGCTGCGCCTTCGCCGCAACGACCCCGGAGCTTTCGCCATGATAAGCGCGCCGCTCCGAGTGACCCACGATCGCATACGCGGCCTCGAAGTCGGCGATCATGCCCGCCGCAACTTCGCCGGTGAACGCGCCCTGCTCGTGCGCCGAGACATCCTGCGCGCCCCAGGCCACCCGGCTTCCGCCAAGCAGCGCCAGCGCCTGCGCAAGATACGGATGCGGCACGCACACGCCAACACCCACGCCGCGCGGCAATGCCTGCGCGCCGCGCGCGACGCCCTGCAATAGTGCTGCGTTGGCCGCGAGACGGCCGTGCATCTTCCAGTTACCGACTACAAGCTTGGATCGTTGATTCGACATTGTTTCGGTTGCCGTTAAAAGCGAGCGCAAAACGCACAATTTTACTTCGTCAAGCGGAAGCGGGTCAAACCGCGAGGAATGATCCGCGCGCCCGGCCGCGTAAAAGTCAAGCCTTTCGACCCCAATCGAGCACGATCTTGCCGACGTGCTCGCTGCTTTCCATCAGCGCATGCGCCTGCGCGGCCTGCTCCGCAGGGAACACGCGGAACACCACCGGCTTGATGCTGCCCGCTTCGATCAGCGGCCACACGCGCTCCTTCAGCTCCCGCGCGATGTTCGCCTTGAATTCAACCGGCCGCGCACGCAGCGTCGAGCCCGTGATCGTGAGGCGTCGCCGCAGAATCTCGTGCACGTTGACTTCGGCCTTCGATCCGCCGAGCGTCGCGATCAGCACGATGCGGCCGCCGTCCGCGAGCGCCGAAAGTTCGCGCGGCACATAGCCGCCGCCCACCATATCGAGGATCACGTCGACGCCGCGATTTTGCGTGAGCGCCTTCACGACTTCGACAAAATCTTCGCTGCGATAGTTGATCGCGCGTTCCGCACCCAGTTGTTCGCAGGCGCGGCACTTGTCGTCGGAGCCCGCGGTCGCGAACACCCGATAGCCGAGCGCGTGCGCCATCTGGATGGCCGTCACGCCGATGCCGCTCGAACCGCCCTGCACGAGCAGCGTCTCGTTCTCGCCGCCCTCGCCCGCACCGAGCTGCCCGCGCTGGAACACGTTGCTCCACACGGTGAAGAACGTTTCGGGCAACGAAGCGGCCTCGATATCGGAGAGCCCCGCCGGGACCGGCAGGCACTGGCCGAGCGGCGCCGCTGCATATTCGGCGTAGCCGCCGCCCGCGATCAGCGCGCATACGCGGTCGCCCATCTTCAGGCCAAACGGGTTGTTCTTCTCGTCGATCGTGCCGCCGACAATCTCGCCCGCGACTTCCAGCCCCGGCAGATCCGAAGTGCCCGGCGGCGGCGCATACGCGCCCTTGCGCTGGAACACGTCCGGCCGGTTCACACCCGACGCCGCGACCTTGATGAGCACCTCACCCGCTTTCGGTTCGGGCATCGCGCGCTCGGTCAGCTTGAGTACGTCCGGCGAACCGAATTCGGTGATCTCGACTGCGTTCATATCTCGTCTCCGTTTGTCCGGATGGTGCTGCGCACGCGGTGCATGCGCAAGGCCATCCAGGCACTGCTCCAGGCAACCCATCAGAAAAAACGGCCGGTGCGCATGCTGCGCCGCCGGCCGTTTCAGGCTGCCGCGTTACTGCTGCGGCTCGCCCTGCGGCGCACCGCCGCCATTGGCTGCTTCATTCAGCAGCGCCTTGGCCGACAGGCGCACGCGGCCCTTCTCGTCCGTCTGGATGACCTTGACCTTCACGATCTGGCCTTCCTTCAGATAGTCGTTGATGTCCTTGATGCGCTCGTTGGCGATCTCGGAAATGTGCAGCAGACCATCCTTGCCCGGCAGCAGGTTCACGATCGCGCCGAAGTCCAGCAGCTTGAGGACCGGACCCTCGTACACCTGGCCCACTTCGATTTCGGCCGTGATGTTCTCGATGCGCTTCTTCGCTTCGGCCATGCCTTCGCTCGACGTGCTCGCGATGGTCACGACGCCGTCGTCGGAGATGTCGATGGTCGTGCCGGTTTCTTCCGTCAGCGCGCGGATCACCGAACCGCCCTTGCCGATCACGTCGCGGATCTTCTCCGGATTGATCTTGATGGTGATCATGCGCGGTGCGAACGCCGACAGTTCCGTGTTCGCGCCCGAAACGGCCTCGGTCATCTTGCCGAGGATGTGCATGCGGCCTTCCTTCGCCTGGGCGAGCGCCACCTGCATGATTTCCTTGGTGATGCCCTGGATCTTGATGTCCATCTGCAGCGCCGTCACGCCTTCCGACGTACCGGCCACCTTGAAGTCCATGTCGCCGAGGTGATCTTCGTCGCCGAGAATATCGGTCAGCACCGCGAACTTGTTGCCTTCGAGGATCAGGCCCATCGCGATGCCCGCGACGTGCGCCTTCATCGGCACGCCGGCGTCCATCAGCGCGAGGCAGCCGCCGCACACCGATGCCATCGACGACGAACCGTTCGACTCGGTGATTTCCGAGACGACGCGGATCGAGTAGCCGAACTCTTCGGCGCTCGGCAGGCACGCGACGAGCGCGCGCTTCGCGAGACGGCCGTGGCCGATTTCACGACGCTTCGGCGAGCCGACGCGGCCCGTTTCGCCGGTCGCGAACGGGGGCATGTTGTAGTGGAGCATGAAGCGGTCGCGGTACTCGCCTTCGAGCGCGTCGATGATCTGCTCATCGCCCTTGGTGCCGAGCGTCGCGACGACGAGCGCCTGCGTTTCGCCGCGCGTGAAGAGCGCCGAGCCGTGCGTGCGCGGCAGAACGCCGGTGCGGATCTCGATCGGGCGCACCGTGCGCGTGTCGCGGCCGTCGATGCGCGGCTCGCCGTTCAGGATCTGCGAGCGGACGATCTTCGCTTCGAGATCGAACAGCACGTTGCCGACGCTCGCCTTGTCGGCGGCCGTCGTGCCCGCTGCCGCGGCGTCTTCCTCGAGCTTGGCCGACGTGGCTGCGTAGACTTCCTTCAGCTTGGCCGAGCGCTGCTGCTTGTCGCGCAGTTGATAGGCGGCGAGCAGTTCGTTGTAGGCGATGTCGGTGATGCGGGCGATCAGCGCTTCGTCCTTCGGCGCCGGTTGCCAGTCCCATTCGGGCTTGCCGCCGTCACGCACGAGTTCGTGGATCGCGTCGATGGCGGTCTGCATCTGCTCGTGGCCGAACACCACGGCGCCGAGCATCACGTCTTCCGGCAGCTGTTCCGCCTCCGATTCCACCATCAGCACTGCGCGCTCGGTACCGGCCACGACGAGGTCGAGGCTCGATTCCTTGATCTGCGCGCGCGTCGGGTTCAGCACGTATTCGTTGTTGAGGTAGCCGACGCGAGCCGCGCCAACCGGGCCGTTGAACGGCAGACCCGAGACGGCCAGCGCTGCCGACGCGCCGATCAGCGCGGGGATGTCAGCCGGGATTTCCGGGTTGATCGACAGCACGTGAATAACAACCTGCACTTCGTTGTAGAAGCCTTCCGGGAAGAGCGGGCGCAGCGGACGGTCGATCAGGCGCGAGATCAGCGTCTCGCCTTCGGACGGACGGCCTTCGCGGCGGAAGAAGCCGCCGGGGATCTTGCCGGCCGAATAGGTCTTTTCGATGTAGTCGACGGTCAGCGGAAAGAAATCCTGGCCGGGCTTGGCGGTCTTCGCGCCGACGACGGTGGCGAGCACGACGGTATCTTCGACATCGACGATGACGGCGCCGCCTGCCTGACGGGCGATTTCACCCGTTTCGAGGCGAACGTTATGCTGGCCCCATTTGAACTCTTTCACGACTTTGTTGAACATGGTCATGTCTGGTCACTCCTTACTCATTGTTATGCTGCGTGGCGCGCCGTGGGCGTGCGACACGGCAATACACGGACCGGCGCCGCGCAAGAAGAGGTGTGGTTATGCCATTCCAGCGAATCGCGCATGACGGCGCACCGACACGCGATCTGATGGAATGACACAAAGCTCTGCTTCGTGGTCCGGCCCCGCTGATACTGCAATTACGGTTATTACGACTTGTGCTGCATTGTGCTGCTCAACGGTGCGCATGATGCGAAGCGCGCCGTTCAAAAACAAAATGCCTGCATCAGCGAAACTGACACAGGCATCGTGCTGGAAGAACTTCCGGTTACTTGCGCAGACCCAGCTTCTCGATCAGCGAGCGGTAACGGTCAGCGTCCTTGCCCTTCAGGTAGTCGAGCAGCTTGCGGCGGCGGCTCACCATGCGCAGCAGACCGCGGCGGCTGTGGTGATCCTTCGCGTGCGACTTGAAGTGCGAGGTCAGTTCGTTGATACGCGACGTCAGGAGTGCAACCTGAACTTCGGGGGAACCCGTGTCGCCAGTGCCGCGCGCGAATTGCGCGACGATGTCGGACTTCTTGATATCTGCTACGGACATTTTGCTTTTCCTTTAAAACTAACGGGCGGTCACGGAAGAAAGGCCGTGCCGTGGGTTACGACGAAGCGCGTATTGTAGCACAAGCCCGATTTGCCGCGAACGCCGCGCCCCGGGCGGGGATTCGGGGCGGATTTGGCGGAAAGCAGGCACGGCGGACGGGCGCTCGCGGCCGGACTGCAAACCGGCCGCAAGCGCGCCCGCCGAGCCAGGAACAGCGCTCAGGGCCGCTTCATGCGGCACGTCATGGCAGGCGCGGTGCGCTGCGGAGGCAGCGCGAGCACGGTGCGAAAACCATATCCCGATCCCTCGTTGTCGAAGCGCACGCCCGGCGTGCCCGCCTTGTCCATCTGCATCACGTAAAGGGGCTGGATTATCTGATGATCGTCGGCGCGCACCCACATCGGATGGAAGCTGCTTTCGTCGCCCGTGAAGCGCATGCCTTCCAGCGCTTTCGCCACCGCAGCCGGGTCGGCGGAACCCGCGTTCGTCAGCGCCTGCCCGAGCATCTCGACGAGCATGACCATGCGCAGCACCGGATAGTCGTTCTGCGGCGCCGGAAAGCGCGCACGGAATATCGCGTACCAGGCGTCGGACGCCGCGCCGCCCACGTTCGGATGCCACTCGGCGACGGCAATCACGCGCTTCACGCCCGCCTCGCCCAGTGCCGCCGGTGCGCCGAGGCTGTTGCCATAGAACGTGTAGAACTTCGTGTCGAGGCCCTGCTCTCGCGCCGCCTTGACGAGCAACGCAAGGTCGTTGCCCCAGTTGCCGGTGATCACGGCATCCGCGCCCGATGCGCGAATCTTCGAGACGTACGGCGCAAAATCCTTCACGCGGCCAACCGGGTGGAATTCGTCGCCGACCACGGCGATATCGGGACGCTGCTTCGCGAGCGCCGCGCGTGCGAGCGCACTCACGTCGTGGCCGAAGCTGTAGTCCTGATTCAGCAGGTAAACCTTCTTGATCGACTGATCGGCGGCGATCACATCCGCAAGCGCGTCCATGCGCATGCCCGCATGGGCATCGAAGCGGAAGTGCCAGAAGCTGCAGTCCGCGCCGGTGAGTGCGGGATCGACGGCGGAGTAGTTGAGGAACAGCGCGCGATTGTCGGGATCGCGCACATTCTGACGATCGATCGCCTTCACGAGCGCAGCCGCCACCGCCGAGCTATTGCCCTGCAGGACGAAGCCGATATGGCGGTCGGCGGCGGCGCGCAACTGCATCAGCGCCGTCTCGGTGCTGCCCTTGCTGTCGAGCACGACGAGTTCGAGCGGATGACGCCCGTCGCGCAGCACGACACCACCGCGCGCGTTCACGCGCTCGACACCGAAACGCAGATTGCGCTCCACTGCGGCACCCGCATCGGCGAACGGGCCGGACATGCCCTCGATCAACGCGAGACGGACAGGCGCGAGCGTCGGCTGGCTGCCCGGCGCAGTGCCGGCCTGCTTCGGCTGTGCCGCCTGCGCCACTGCGCCCTTGGCCATCGCGAGGCCAAGGGCCAGCGCCCCCAGCAGCGCTGCCGCGCGGCCCCATCGTGAACTGCGTGAGCTTCGTTCACTTCGTGCTCTCATGCCCTCGTCCTCTTGCTCTCGTCGGTTCTCGATGATCCGAAGCGCGGATCATAGGTCGGCAAGCGCCGCCGCGGCAAGTCCGCTGGACACCCGTCGCACGCTGCACATTGCATGTCAAAATATCGACTCGACAATTACTGCGGTCGTCGGGACCTTGCCGTCGGCGAACTCCATGCTCAACCGTTTTCTTGCCACTGCCCTCGCACCCTGCCTCGCATCTTCACGGTCACGCGGCGCACGACGCGCGCTGGCTGCCGCCCTCGGCGCGCTCGCGCTCGCCGGCTGTGCGCAGCCGTGGACGCAGTTCCACACGGGCGACGACGCCCAGGCCGTGATCGCGCGCTTCGGCCCGCCGCGCGAAACCTACGACCTGCCCGACGGCGGCAAGCGCCTGATGTGGCCCACCCAGCCGATGGGCGAAACCACCGTCGCCGCCGATGTCGACAGCCACGGCAAGGTCGTCAACGTGCGCCAGGTGCTGGAGGACAACGCGTTCTACCGCGCCGAGATCGGCAAGTGGACGCGCGCCGACGTGCTCGTGAACTTCGGCCGCCCGATGGAGACGTCGTATTTCCCGTTGATGAAGCGTGAAGTGTGGACCTATCGCTATCTGGAAACGGGCGTCTGGTACATGCTCTACAGCTTCTACTTCGACGACAACGGCATCCTGCGCCTCACGCAAAAGACGCCCGATCCGCTGCACGACCCGGATCGCCGCAACATGTTCTGAGCTGCTACGCGGTACAAGACGCCACAAACAGGACAGCACAAAGATAAAACCCCCGCGCTCCTGCGAGCGCGGGGGTTTTGCGTTGTGGAGCCTGCCGCTTACGAACGCTGCGGATTGAGCTTGTCGCTGTCCGACGAGTACAGCTTGTTCAGCGCCGCGATATACGCCTTCGCCGAAGCGGCGACGATGTCCGGATCGGTGCCGACGCCGTTCACGATGCGCCCCGCCTTCGACAGACGCACCGTCACTTCGCCCTGCGCCTGCGTACCGGTCGTGATCGCGTTCACCGAATAGAGCAGCAGTTCCGAGCCGCTGCCCACTTCGGTTTCGATGGCGTTCAGCGTGGCGTCCACGGGGCCGTTGCCCGCGGCTTCGCCCGTGACTTCCTTGCCGTCGGCCGAGAACACGACACGTGCGTGCGGACGCTCGCCCGTCTCCGAGTGCTGCGCGAGCGAGATGAACTTGTAGTGTTCCTTCTCGTGCGCTTGCGCCGATTCCTCGGTGACGATCGCGATGATGTCTTCGTCGAAGATTTCTGCCTTGCGGTCGGCGAGTTCCTTGAAGCGCGCGAATGCCTGGTTCAGCTCGCCTTCGCTGTCGAGCTGGATGCCCAGTTCCTGCAGACGCTGCTTGAACGCGTTGCGGCCCGAGAGCTTGCCGAGCACGATCTTGTTCGCGCTCCAGCCCACGTCTTCCGCGCGCATGATTTCGTAGGTATCGCGCGCCTTGAGCACGCCGTCCTGGTGGATGCCCGACGCGTGCGCAAACGCGTTCGCGCCGACCACCGCCTTGTTCGGCTGCACGACGAAACCGGTGATCTGCGAGACGAGCTTCGATGCCGGCACGATCTGCGTGGTGTCGATGCCGAGGTCGAGGCCGAAGTAATCCTTGCGGGTCTTCACGGCCATCACGATTTCTTCGAGCGACGTATTGCCCGCACGCTCGCCCAGACCGTTGATCGTGCACTCGACCTGGCGCGCGCCGCCCGTGTGCACGCCAGCCAGCGAATTCGCCACCGCCATGCCGAGGTCGTTGTGGCAGTGCACCGAGAACACCGCCTTGTCGGAGTTCGGGATGCGCTCGCGCAGCGTCTTCACGAGGTTGCCGTAGAGTTCGGGCACGCCGTAGCCGACCGTATCCGCGATGTTGATCGTGGTCGCGCCTTCATTGATGACGGCTTCCAGCACGCGGCACAGGAAATCCATGTCCGAGCGGCTGCCGTCTTCCGGCGAGAACTCCACGTCGTTGGTGAACTTGCGCGCGAAGCGCACGGCGAGCTTCGCCTGCTCCAGCACCTGCTCCGGCGACATGCGCAGCTTCTTCTCCATGTGCAGCGGCGAAGTGGCGATGAACGTGTGGATGCGGAAGTGATCGGCGGGTTTGAGCGCGTCGGCGGCGCGCTGGATGTCCTTGTCGTTCGCACGGGCGAGCGAGCAGACCGTGCTGTCCTTCACCAGACCGGCAATCGTGTGGATCGCGTCGAAGTCGCCGTTCGAACTGGCGGCGAAGCCCGCTTCGATCACGTCGACCCTCATGCGCTCGAGTTGCTTCGCGATGCGGATTTTCTCTTCCTTCGTCATCGACGCACCGGGCGACTGCTCGCCGTCGCGCAACGTCGTATCGAAGATGATGAGCTTGTCTGCTGCCATTTCGTGTCTCCAGGGGGAACTTGTTCAGTGTCTACAAACGGAATTCGGGTGTTCGCGCCACCGTTGGCGACGCTGACAATGAACGAAGCGGACGGAGGGCGAGCGGGATCAGCGCGGCAGGCGCGCTAGCGCTAGTGCACGTAGCGGCGCACCGGCTTGAAGAGAAAAGAGGGGGAACTGGATCGTTACCATGCCGGCGACTATAGCGGGATTCCGTCGATAGCGCAATTGGCGCCACCCCGCAGCGCAGAGCGCTTGCGACCTCGCGTGGCCTCGCACTCGACGCCGCGCCATACCACGCCACACCACACGATACGGCGCAAAACGCAGGTGCAAAACGCGGGCGCAAAACACAGACACCAAAAGAATGGGGCCGCATGGAAGCGGCCCCAAGTAATCACGGCGGGCGGCGCGGTTGCCCGCTTACCGCCTGGCGGCTAGCGCTCGCGCGGTGACGAGCGCGCGGGGTTGCTGCGGCCGCGCATCGCCTGGTAGGCCCAGAACACGTAGCCGGAGAGGCCGTAGAGCACGAACAGGCAGAACAGCATGAGCGGCGGATCGGACGATACGAGCACGAACGCCATGACGACGAGCAGGATCGCGGCGAACGGCACGCGGTGGCGCACGTCGAGCGCCTTGCCGCTGTAAAACGGCGCATTCGACACCATGGTCACGCCCGCATAGATCGTCAGCACGAACGCGACCCACGGCAGCCACGAGAGCTTGACGGGCACACGGTTGTCGGTGGCGAGCCACACGAAGCCGGCGATCAGCGCCGCCGCCGCCGGGCTCGGCAAGCCCTGAAAGTAGCGCTTGTCGACCACGCCGATGTTCGTATTGAAACGTGCGAGCCGCAGCGCGGCACCCGAGCAGTAGACGAACGCCGCAAGCCAGCCCCAGCGCCCGAGATCCTTGAGCACCCACTCGTACATCACGAGTGCGGGCGCGACGCCGAACGAAACCATGTCCGAGAGGCTGTCGAACTGCTCGCCGAATGCGCTCTGCGAGTGCGTCATGCGCGCGACGCGGCCATCCATACCGTCGAGCACCATCGCCACGAAGATCGCGATGGCCGCGATCTCGAAGCGCACGTTCATCGCCTGCACGACGGCGAAGAAGCCGCAGAACAGCGCGGCGGTCGTGAACGCGTTGGGCAGCAGATAGATGCCGCGCTTTCTGAGGAACTGCTGGCGCGCGGCACGGCGGGTCGCGGCGACGCCTACCTGCTCCTGCACAGCCTTGTTGCGCCGAAACGGCCGCGGCAACGACGAGCCGGCGCTATTGCGGGGACGACGCGATTTGAATCCGGCCATCGCACCCCTCCTTAAGCCGATTGTGTTTGTAGTTCGGCGAGGATCGTCGACGAGGCAGACACCTTCTCGCCGATCGATACGCGCGGGCGGCTGCCCAGCGGCAGGTACACGTCGACGCGCGAGCCAAAGCGGATGAAGCCGTAGCGCTGGCCGCGCATGAGCGGCTCGCCCGAGCGCACGTAGCACAGAATGCGGCGCGCGATGAGACCGGCGATCTGCACGGAGGTCACCACCGTGCCGTCGGCCATCGTGAGGACGACGGCGTTGCGCTCGTTCTCGGTGGAAGCCTTGTCGATCGCGGCGTTCAGATACGAGCCCGGGAAGTACTCGACCTTGGCGACGGCGCCGTCCACGGGCGAGCGTTGCGAATGGACGTTGAAGACGTTCATGAACACGCTGATTTTCAGCGCTTCACGGTTTGCATACGGATCGTGCGCGGTCTCGACGGCGACGATGCGGCCATCGGCGGGACACAGGACGGCATTGGCCTGCTGCGGAATGGGCCGCGGCGGATCGCGGAAGAACTGGACGACGAAGATGAGGATCAGCCAGAACGGCCACGCGAGCCCGAACCCTGCGATTGCCTGGATCAAGAGCACCACGACGGCCGCAATGGCGATGAACGGCCAGCCTTCGCGGGCGATGATCGGATGAGGGTAATTCATATTGGCTTCGGTATTTTTTCGAAAACCGTAGGATAGCAAAAGCCGCCCTGGGTTCATCCCCACCTGGGCGGCTTTTGTTGATGCTTGCCACGGCGCGGCGGCGGCATGAATGCCTGTCCGCACGCGCCGCTGGAGTGGCAAATCAGCGGCAAATAAGCAGCGAGCGCGCTTAGTTCTTCGACTGGTCGACGAGCTTGTTCTTCGCGATCCACGGCATCATCGCGCGCAGCTTCGCACCGACCGTTTCGATCTGGTGCTCGGCGCCAAGGCGGCGGCGCGACTGCAGCGTCGGCGCACCGGCCTTGTTTTCGAGGATGAAGCTCTTCGCGTATTCGCCGGTCTGGATGTCCTTCAGGACTTCCTTCATGACCTTCTTCGTTTCGGCGGTGATGACGCGCGGACCCGTCACGTACTCGCCGTACTCGGCGTTGTTCGAGATCGAGTAGTTCATGTTCGCGATGCCGCCTTCGTAGATCAGGTCGACGATCAGCTTGAGCTCGTGCAGGCACTCGAAGTACGCCATTTCCGGCGCGTAGCCCGCTTCAACCAGCGTTTCGAAGCCGGCCTTGATCAGGTCGACCGTACCGCCGCACAGCACGGCCTGCTCGCCGAACAGGTCGGTTTCGGTCTCTTCGCGGAAGTTCGTTTCGATGATGCCGGCACGGCCGCCGCCGTTTGCCGCAGCGTACGACAGCGCGATGTCACGCGCTGCGCCCGACTTGTCCTGGTGGACGGCGATCAGATGGGGAACGCCGCCGCCTTGCGAGTAGGTGCCGCGAACCGTGTGGCCGGGGGCCTTCGGCGCGATCATGATGACGTCGAGGTCGGCGCGCGGGATCACCTGGCCGTAGTGGACGTTGAAGCCGTGCGCGAACGCGAGCGCGGCGCCTTGCTTCAGGTTTGCGTGGACTTCCTTCGCATAGACGTCGGCGATCTGCTCGTCCGGCAGCAGCATCATCACGACGTCGGCGTTCTTGACGGCTTCGGCGACTTCCTTGACCGTGAGGCCGGCGGTCTCAGCCTTGCTCCACGAAGCGCCGCCGCGGCGCAGGCCGACGGTGACATTCACGCCGCTGTCCTTCAGGTTCAGTGCGTGCGCGTGGCCTTGCGAACCGTAACCGATGATGGTGACCTGCTTGCCCTTGATGAGGGAGAGGTCGGCGTCCTTGTCGTAAAAAACTTTCATGTCTGTTCCCTGGCGATATGCAAAAAATGGAGAGTTCCGGTACTGCTTTACGTAAGCGGCGTTTAGCTGCGCCGGGCGCGCTCTTGTTTTAACGTTAAGCGCCGCGCCCGGCCGGGTTCCGGCGGTCGATCGTCGAACTGGATCGACGCATGCTGCCGGGCGTCACACCTTCAGAATGCGCTCGCCGCGTCCGATGCCCGAGCCGCCCGTGCGGACGGTTTCGAGAATCGCCGTGGAGTCGATTGCCTCGATGAACGCGTCGAGCTTCTCGCTCGCCCCCGTCAGTTCGATCGTGTAAGTCTTTTCGGTAACGTCGATGATGCGGCCGCGGAAAATATCCGCCATCCGTTTCATCTCCTCGCGTTCCTTGCCGACCGCCCGAACCTTGATCAGCATCAGCTCACGCTCGATGTGGGCGCCCTCGGTCAGGTCGACCACTTTCACCACCTCGATCAGGCGGTTCAGATGCTTCGTGATCTGTTCGATCACGTCGTCAGAGCCAACGGAAACGATGGTCATGCGTGACAGCGACCGGTCTTCGGTCGGCGCCACGGTCAAGGTTTCAATGTTGTAGCCGCGTGCGGAGAAGAGTCCGACCACGCGCGACAGCGCGCCCGGCTCGTTTTCCAGCAAAACGGAAATAATGTGTCTCATGATGTGTTCCGCGATTTATCCAGTTTGAGCGTGGTTGCCGCCCTGCCTCCGCGAATTCGCGCGTCCTTCGTGAAGACGCGCGCCGCGCGAAGTGGGAGCGGCGCCGTTCAATGACCGTTACAGTTCTTCCGAACCGAGCAGCATGTCGGTGATGCCCTTGCCGGGCTGTACCATCGGCCACACGTTTTCGGAGGGGTCGGTCTGGAAATCGAGGAACACGGTGCGGTCCTTCAGTCGCAGTGCTTCTTTGAGCGCGGGTTCCACATCGGCCGTCTTGTCGATGCGGATGCCCACGTGGCCGTACGCTTCGGCGAGCTTCACGAAGTCGGGCAGCGCATCCATGTACGAATGCGAATAGCGCTTGTCGTATTCGATCTGCTGCCACTGGCGAACCATGCCGAGGTAGCGGTTGTTGAGCGAGATGATCTTCACGGGCGTGTCGTACTGCTTGCAGGTCGACAGTTCCTGAATGCACATCTGGATCGAGCCTTCGCCCGTGATACAGACGACGTCCTCGTCCGGGTGCGCCATCTTCACGCCCATCGCCGCCGGCAAGCCGAAGCCCATCGTGCCGAGGCCGCCCGAGTTGATCCAGCGGCGCGGCTGGTTGAAGCGGTAGAACTGCGCGGCCCACATCTGGTGCTGGCCGACGTCCGAGCAGACGAACGCATTGCCGCCCGTCAACTCCCACAGTTTTTCGACGACGTACTGCGGCTTGATGATCTCCGTGCCGCGGTCGAACTTCAGGCAGTTCTTCTCGCGCCAGCCCTCGATGTCCTTCCACCAGGCTGCGAGCGCCTCGGTGTCGGGGCCGTGCTCGGCGTGCTGAAGCTGCTCGATGAGTTCCTTGAGCACTTCCTTCACGTCGCCGACGATCGGGATGTCGACCTTCACGCGCTTCGAAATCGACGAAGGATCGATGTCGATGTGAATGATCTTGCGCGGCTGCGAGGTGAAGTGTGCGGGGTTGCCGATCACGCGGTCGTCGAAGCGCGCTCCGATCGCGATCAGCACGTCGCAGTGCTGCATCGCCATGTTGGCTTCGTACGTGCCGTGCATGCCGAGCATGCCGAGGAACTTGCTATCGCTCGCGCGATAGCCGCCGAGCCCCATCAGCGTGTTCGTCACCGGGTAGCCGAGCAGGTCGGCGAACTGGTTCAGCTCGCGCGCCGCGTCGGCGAGGATGATGCCGCCGCCGGTGTAGATGTACGGACGCCTGGCCGAGAGGAGCAGCGAAACTGCCTTGCGGATCTGCCCCGAGTGGCCCTTGGTGACCGGGTTGTAAGAGCGCAGCGACACGCTCTTGAGCGGTTCATAGGCGCACGGAGCCTTCGACACGTCCTTCGGAATGTCGATCAGCACGGGACCGGGACGGCCGGTGCGCGCAATGTAGAAGGCTTTCTTGACGGTCGCCGCGAGGTCGCGCACGTCCTTCACGAGGAAGTTGTGCTTCACGCAGGGGCGCGTAATGCCCACCGTGTCGCACTCCTGGAAGGCGTCCTGACCGATCGCGGCAGTGGGCACCTGCCCGCTGATGACGACCAGCGGGATCGAATCCATGTACGCCGTCGCGATGCCGGTCACCGCGTTGGTGACGCCGGGGCCGGAGGTCACGAGGCACACGCCGACCTTGCCGCTCGAACGGGCGTAGCCGTCGGCAGCGTGCACGGCGGCCTGTTCGTGGCGCACGAGGATGTGCTGGATCTTGTCCTGCTTGTAGAGCTCGTCGTAGACGTAGAGGACGGAGCCGCCGGGGTAGCCCCAGATGAATTCGACCTGCTCGTCGGCGAGCGCTTTCATCAGCACGGTTGCGCCAATGGAGCTGCCGTTTTGGCCTTCGGGGTCAGATTCAGCGGAGCTGGGGGGAATCGACGTGGAGAATTCCGCGCTGGGAATATTCATCATTCACCTTTCGAATTTTCGGCAAAAAATTGATCGGGTGCTCTCCGCCGGGCTTGTGGCTCGGGTTCAAGCGGCGCGTCCAGTTGACAGATGAGCCTCATGGGCCACATCTGAATTGAGACAGAGTCACTTATATATCGCGAACCGTCGAAGATAGCGATTCGCACGCAACCGGTCAAGCAAATCTTGGCGCCGATGTGTACATGCAGGTACATGTTGGCAAACAGGCTGGAAAACGGACCGGGAAACGCGCTCGCATGCGGCCACGGGCGGGCGCGCCGAGCCTCCCGTCGGGCCGTGCGGAGGCGATGCGGGACAGCCCTGCCGAGCGATCCATTACCCGGGCGAGGCAAAAATTTGCTAGCATCCGCGAGTTTTTACGACATTTTTCGAACGGTTACGCGTACGCTGGTGGCGGCGCCCTGCAACGGATGGCATCAGACAAGGAACTCGCCGACTTCCTGGCGGGCGTCGAAAGACGCGCGTTCAAGCAGACGGTCTACGCCGTGCGAGACGACGACGCCGCGCTCGACATCGTGCAGGACGCGATGATCAAGCTCGCCGAAAAATATGGCGACCGGCCCGCGGCCGAGCTGCCCCTGCTTTTTCAGCGCATCCTTCAAAACACAACGCACGATTATTTTCGGCGACAAAAAGTACGCAATACGTGGGTGAGCCTGTTCTCGTCGCTCGGCAACGCGGAAGACGAGGATTTCGACCCACTCGAAACCATCGAGGTGGCGCAGGGATCGGCCGGCGCCGAAAGCAGCGAGCAGCAGCTCGAACGGGAACAGGTCCTGAACCTGATCGACGAAGAAGTCCAAAAATTACCGGCGCGTCAACGGGAAGCGTTTCTGATGCGTTACTGGGAAGATATGGATGTCGCCGAAACCGCCGCCGCCATGGGCTGCTCCGAAGGCAGCGTGAAAACGCACTGCTCGCGAGCCACGCACACGCTGGCACAAGCGCTCAAGGCGAAAGGAATCACCCTATGAGTTCCGCTCTCGACAACAAAGAATCAGAGTTCGTGCGGGAACTGCGCCGTGCGCTCGACGAGAGCGCCGCCAGCCTGCCCGTTTCTACTGCCGACCGACTCGCCGTCGCCCGCCAGGCCGCGCTCGCGCGCAAAAAACCTGAACCGGAGTTCGTGCGCGTCCCGGCTCTCGTGCCTGCTGGCGTGCCGGCCGACTTTGCCGCGCCGCGCCGCCGTTCGCGGCTCGCGCGCTTCGCGCTCGCATGGCCGCTCGCGGCGCTTGTCGCCGGGCTCTTCGCCATCGCGTATTTCGAGGATCAGCAACGCACGGCCGAGCTGGCCGATATCGATGCCGCCATGCTGAGCGACGACCTGCCGCTCACGGCGTATCTCGATCACGGTTTCAACGCGTATCTGTCGCGTTCTCACTGACCGGGAGGCTCGCGGGGTGAGTTACAAGCGCGGCCTCGCCGTAGTAGCTGGATCGGTCATCGCGGTACTGGTGTCTTATGCGGCGACCTACCCGCGTTTTCATCCTGGACACGCAACCAGCGCCGTCCAGAGTGCACCGGCCAGCACCCCTTCCGTCGAAACGTCGATTGCCACGGCGTTTGCGCCATTGCCCGGCCCAAGCGACCGGCTCGCGTGGGCGAACCTTTCGGACGCGCAGCACGTCGCGCTCGCGCCGTTCGCGAACGAATGGGACCATTTCGGCGACGAGCGTCGACGCAAATGGCTGAGGATCGCCGCGCGTTACCCGAAGATGTCGCCGGAAGCGCAAGAACACCTGCACGCGCGCATGGCCGAATGGGTCGAGATGACGCCCGAGCAGCGCCGTGTCGCGCGCGAGAATTATCAAGTCTCCAAAGCACTGCCCGCGCAGGCCCGCCAGCGTGCATGGAAGGACTACCAGCAACTTCCCCCTGACCAGAAAGCGCGCCTCGCCGCGAGCGAGCGCAAGCGCCGCACGGTCGTGAGCGCGCCGCCCTCGGGCGGCAAGAGCGAAATTCGCGGCATCGAGCACCTCGTCGAGCGCGAACGCCGCTTGACGCATCCATCGACGGCGCTCCCGGCGTCCGGTCCGGCCGCCGCATCCGCGGCCCACGGCGCATCCGGCGCGATGAACGCACCGGCGTCCGCGACGGCGGGCACGGCGGCGGCAGGCACGGCGCCCGCCGCCAGCTTCGTGCCCGCAACGCCGATCCCGGTTTCGCCCGCCGAAGCGCCTGCGGCGTTCAAGGGCTCCTGAACCGCCCTGGCCTGGGACAATCGCCGGGACAAACACCAGAACAAACGCCAAGACAAGCGCCGCGACAAACGGCTTATGCCGCATCGGCGGCGTTCGCGGTTATGCTTACGGCCTTCCGCTCAAACACCGACGTACACGTGAACACACGCGCTCCCGCCGCCGCGCCACAGAGCGCCCCCTCCGCACCGCAGCCCGCCACGATCCGCCGACGCCTTGCCGCGCTCGTCTACGAGTCCGTGCTGCTCTTCGGCGTGATCTTTCTCGCCGCGCTCGCGTTCAGTCTCGCCTTGCACGCACGTAACGGGTTCACGTACCACAACCTGATGTCGGCGTGGATCGCGATTGTCGCGGGCGTGTACTTCGTCGGCTTCTGGCACAGCGGCGGCCAGACGCTGCCGATGAAAACATGGCGCATCCGCGTGATCGGCCCGAACGGGAAACCGCCGTCACTGTCGCGCGCCACGGTGCGGTATTTCGCCGCGTGGCTCTGGTTCCTGCCGCCGCTCGCGCTGCACACGATTTTCCATTTCACGGTTCCGCACACGCTCGTGCTCGTCGCCGTGTGGTTCGTGCTCTGGGTTGCAAGCGCCCGCTTCATCCCCGGCCGGCAGCTCCCGCACGATCGCATCGCCGGTACGTGCGTCGTCGCGGTGCCGCGCTAAACGCCCCACCGCCGCGGCCGCAAAGGCTGTAAAGGTCGCAAAAGGGCGCAAACGCCTCAGCGGCCGTAGCGCGTATCAAAACCGCCTCGCCTCGACAGCGTGCGCAAACCCGCGCGCAAATCTTTCGTCGCAACCACACCACATCCACGGACGGCGTAACACGCCGTTCTTGTGACTGTCATGGCACGGTCACGCCTGCATGGCGCAATGCACGCATTACAACCCGCCGCGTGAGCCATGGCCTCAAACACGTCCGCGACCACACTCTTCCGGCAAACCACCGGAACGGCTACCGACCCCGCCGCACTCCTCCCTGGTCCCGCCGACGGCTCGTTCTCCCCGCCACCGCCGCTGCCCCTGAACGACTCCACGTCGCCCGGCTCCCACGACGACGACCATCCCGCCCCGCATCGCTACCGCACCATCTGGCTCTCCGATATTCACCTCGGCTCAAGTGGTTGCCAGGCCAACTATCTGCTCGATTTCCTGCGCCATAACGATTCGGACTACCTGTACCTCGTCGGCGACATCATCGACGGCTGGCAGCTCAAGAAAGGCTGGTACTGGCCGCAGGCGCACAACGACGTCGTGCAGAAGGTGCTGCGCAAGGCGCGCAAGGGCACGCATGTCGTGTACGTCCCCGGCAATCACGACGAAGCGGCGCGCCAGTTCTGCGACCTCTCGTTCGGCGACATCCAGGTGCGCGAGGAAGCCTTCCACACGACGCTCGCGGGCAAGCGCATGTGGGTCGTGCACGGCGATCTCTTCGACGGCGTGATCCAGCATGCGAAGTGGCTCGCCTATCTCGGCGACTCGGCGTACACGGTGATCCTCGTGCTGAACCGCTGGTTCAACCGGATCCGCTCGCGGCTCGGGTTTCAGTACTGGTCGCTCTCGCAGTACCTCAAGCACCAGGTGAAAAACGCGGTGAACTTCATTTCGTCGTTCGAACGCGTAATGACCGACGAAGCGCGCCGCCGCGGCTGCGACGGCGTCGTGTGCGGCCACATCCACAAGGCCGAGATCCGCGACATCGACGGCATGCTGTACTGCAACGACGGCGACTGGGTGGAGAGCCTCTCGGCGCTCGTCGAAACCTTCGAGGGCGAATTGCGCATCATCTACTGGACCGTCATGCAGGCGCCGCAGGCACAGCGCACGACACGCAAGGCGCGCGTGAGCGCCTGAGCGGCATAACGCGGGCAGCGCCCGCGACGGACGACACCAACCGACATTTCGAAGGCCGACGACCAATGAAAGTAATGATCGTGACCGATGCATGGGAGCCGCAGGTCAACGGCGTGGTAAGGACCCTGAAGAACACGACGCGCGAACTGACTGCGCTCGGCCATCAGGTCGATCTGCTCACGCCGCTCGAATTCCGCACGATCCCGTGCCCGACTTATCCCGAGATCCGCCTTTCGCTGTTTCCGAAGCGTCATCTCCGCTCGCGCATCGACGCGTTCGGTCCCGATGCGCTGCATATCGCGACCGAAGGCCCGCTCGGCCTCGGCGCGCGCGCCTACGCGATCGAGCACAATCTGCCGTTCACGACGGCTTATCACACGCGCTTTCCCGAATACGTGCAGGCGCGCTTCGGCATTCCGCTTGCGGCGACGTACCGCTTCCTGCACTGGTTCCACAAGCGCTCGCTCGCGGTAATGGCGCCAACGCCCGTCGTCAAGTCGGACCTCGAACAATTCGGCTTCACGAACGTCGTGCTGTGGACGCGCGGCGTCGATCTCGACATCTTCCAGCCGATGGAATCGAAGGTCCTGAACACCGCGCGGCCGATCTTCCTTTACGTGGGCCGCGTCGCGGTGGAAAAGAACGTCGAGGCGTTTCTCAAGCTCGACCTGCCGGGCTCGAAATGGGTCTGCGGCGAGGGTCCCGCACTGGCCGAACTGAAGTCGCGCTATCCGCAGGCGAATTACCTCGGCGTGCTGAGCCAGCCCGAGCTGGCCAAGGTCTACGCCGCCGCCGACGTATTCGTGTTCCCGAGCCGCACCGACACGTTCGGCCTCGTGCTGCTCGAAGCGCTCGCGTGCGGCACGCCGGTTGCCGCGTATCCGGTCACGGGCCCCATCGACGTGCTCGGCACGGGCCAGGCGGGCGCGATGAACGAGGATCTGCGCGAAGCCTGCCTCGAAGCGCTCAAGATCGACCGCGCAACTGCGCGCGAGTGGGCCGAGCGCTTCTCCTGGCGCGCGGCGTCCGAGCAGTTCGCGTCGCACCTGAAGCCGCGTGCGCCTGCGACGATGCACGAATCGAGCGCCACGGCCTGAGCGGCCCCGGCCCTTGGCAACGTTTAGTGACGCTTACCGAAAACCGGATCGACCGTGCGCATGCCGACCGACGACAACGAGAAAGCCCGGCTTGCCGGTGCGCCTCAGGCACCCCTCGCGGCCCGCACCGGCTCGCCGTCTGCCGCCGCGGCGGGTCCGCCCGAGGCGGACTCGCTCGTTGCGGCGCCCCGGACAACGTACGAAGCGTACGATGGGGGTGCACCTACCCGCCTCGCCATGCCTCTACGCTCACCATCGCCCTCGCGCTCTGCCCAGCCATCGGCCTTCACGGCGCCGGAGCGCCGCATTGCGATGCCGCTGGACGACACGCCCCAGTCGCCGCTCTCGTACCACGACGCCGCCGAGCCCGCCGATCCGCACGAGCCCCGCGAACCGCTCGGCCCCGACGATCCCCTTGCGCCCCCGTTTAACCCGTACAAGGGCAATCGCGGCATCACGCGCGCCTGGCATGCGCTCAAGAACTCGATCGCTGGCTTTCGCGTGGCGATCCGCGAGGAAAGCGCGTTTCGTCAGGAACTGACGCTCGCGGCCATTCTCTTGCCGATCGGCATCGTCGTGCCGGTGGAGCCCGTGGCGCGCGTGCTGCTGCTCGGGTCGGTCATGCTGGTGTTGATCGTCGAGCTGATCAATTCGAGCATCGAAAACGCCATCGACCGCATCGGGCTCGAACGCAACGAGCTTTCGCGGCGCGCCAAGGATCTCGGCAGCGCAGCCGTCACCGTGGCGCTCGCGGTATGCGTGATGACGTGGGGACTGATCCTCGTGCCGCTTTTCGGTCCACCGCTCCTGCGCTGGCTCGGCTCGCTGTAAGTTCCGCCTTCTCCCGGGTGCAGCCGCACCCGCAACACACCCGCAACGACGCCCCGGGCCCGCGGCAAGCCGCGGGCCCGGGGCGTCACCCGTACCGTCCAGATCGCCGGTTTATAATCCCCGGACAGTCTTACGAAACAAAGACCAACCGAGTCCGGGCAATTGACGCAGCGGCAAACCAACGGCAGCGCGCAAGCCCGGCACCCACAGGGCCGGACGACATGGAAGCCAAACCCCCCCGCCGTACGCGCGAGCGGATTCTCGAGTTGTCGCTGAAGCTGTTCAACGAAATCGGCGAGCCGAACGTCACGACAACGACGATCGCCGAGGAAATGGAAATCAGTCCAGGCAACCTGTACTACCACTTCCGCAACAAAGACGACATCATCAACAGCATCTTCAGCCAGTTCGAGCAGGAGATCGGCCGTCGTCTGCGCTTTCCCGACGACCATCGCGCCACCATCGACGAAATGTGGGCCTACCTGCAGTACATGGTCGATTTCACGTGGCGCTACCGGTTTCTTTACCGCGACCTGAACGATCTGCTCGCGCGCAACCGCACGCTGGAAATGCACTTCAAGCAGATCATCAGCCACAAGGTGCACTTCGCGAAGCAGTTCTGCGAGCAGCTCGTGGAAGACGGCGAGATGGTGGCGACGCCCGCCGAGATCGCGGTGACCGCGACCAACATCGGCGTGATCGCCACGTACTGGCTCTCGTACCAGTTCGTGATGAACCCGCGCAAGTACAACGACCAGGGCGCGATTCGCGACGAGCTGCACCAGGTGAGCGTGCAGATCGTCTCGCTGATGGCGCCGTATCTGCGCGGACGCGCGCGCCAGCTCTTCGACGACCTCGTATCGGGCAAGCTGCCCAAGCGCGAGTTCTACGACTACCTGCCGCCGCGCGATGGCGCTGCCGGCACGGGCGCCGAGGCGGACGAGAAAGCGGACGAAAAAGCCGAAGAAAACAAGGATATAAGCGAATGAAAGCAGTTTGCGTCTATTGCGGGTCATCGTTCGGCGTGAACCCCGTCTACGCCGCAGCCGCGAAGGCGTTCGGCCGCGCGCTCGTCGCGGCGAACCTCGGGCTCGTCTATGGTGGCGGCAAAGTGGGCCTGATGGGCGTGATCGCCGACACCGTGATGGCCGAAGGCGGCCGCGCGATCGGCGTGATCCCCGAACTGCTGCTGAACAAGGAAGTCGGCCACGAAGGCCTCTCCGAGCTGCATGTCGTGCCCGACATGCATCAGCGCAAGAAAATGATGGCCGATCTGTCCGATGCGTTCGTTGCGCTTCCGGGCGGCGTGGGCACGCTCGAAGAGCTGTTCGAGGTCTACACGTGGGCGCAGCTCGGCTATCACCACAAGCCGGTCGGCGTGCTCAACATCGACGGCTTCTACGATCCGCTCATCGCGCTGCTCAATCACACCGTGAGCGAAGGCTTCATGCGGCAGACCTACCTCGACCTGCTCCAGATCGACACCGATCCCGCCGCGCTGATCGCGAAGATCGGCCGCTACCATGCGCCCGCAGCGGACAAGTGGGCCGACATGCGCGAGAACGTCTGATTTTCGAACCTGCTTTCGAACCTGCGATGGAGAAACGCTGATGAGCAAGGTCGTCCTGATCACTGGCGCGAGCCGCGGCATTGGCCGGGCAACCGCGCGGCTGCTCGGCGCGCGCGGCTGGACCGTCGGCGTCAACTTTCGGCATAACGAGCCCGCCGCGCAGGAAACCGCGGCAGAAGTCGGCCGTGCGGGCGGCCACGCGCGCGTGCTGCGCGGCGACGTGTCGAACGAAGCCGATGTGATCGCGATGTTCGACACACTCGAAAGCGCCTACGGGCGCATCGACGCGCTCGTCAACAACGCGGGCATCGTCGCGCCTTCGTCGCCGCTCGCCGACATGAGCGCCGAGCGCCTCGCGCGCATGTTCGACGTAAACGTTTACGGCGCGTTTCTGTGCGCGCGCGAAGCGGCGCGGCGCATGTCGAAGGACCGTGGCGGCGACGGCGGCGCGATTGTGAACGTATCGTCGGCGGCGGCGCGGCTCGGGTCGCCCAACGAGTACATCGATTACGCATCGTCGAAGGGCGCCATCGACACGATGACGATCGGCCTCGCGAAAGAACTGGGCCCGCAGGGTGTGCGCGTGAACGCCGTGCGCCCTGGCCTCATCGACACCGATATTCACGCGAGCGGCGGACGCCCCGAGCGCGCCGCGGTGCTCGGCGTGCAGACGCCGCTCGGGCGTCCGGGCGGCGCCGACGAGGTGGCCGAAGCGATTGTGTGGCTTTTGAGCGATGCCGCGTCGTACGTGACCGGCGCGCTCCTCGACGTGAGCGGCGGGCGCTGAGCCGCCCCCAATCTCAGCAACCGGCAGCAATCGCCCGAAGCTAGAACGACGAACCCGGCTCGCGCAGAAACGCGAGTTCGGCGTCGCTCGACGCGCGGCCCAGCAGCGCGTTGCGATGCGGAAAGCGCCCGAAACGCGCAATGACATCAGCGTGCCGCACGGCGTAGTCGTAATACCCTTCCCCATCCGGATCCGAAGCCAGTTCGCCAAAGACGCGCACCGACTCGCGCTGCGCGTCCATCGACTCCGCATGCTCGAACGGCAGATACGCGAAGACGCGGTGATAAAGCGTCGGCAGCGTGCGATCCGCGCCGCTCGCCACAAGCTGGCGCGCGAGTGCGAGCGCGCGCGCGTCGGCGGCAAACGCCCGCGGCGTGCCGCGATAGCTGTTGCGCGAGAACTGGTCCAGCACGATCACGAGGGCCAACGCGCCTTCGGCGCTCGCGCCCCAGGTGTCGAGTTCGCCCGCGCACGCCGCATCGAGCAGCGCGCCGAAGCGCTCGCGCAATTGCGCATCGAACGCATCGTCCTTGTAGAACCACATCTTGCGCGCCGTGCCGTATTCCGGTGAACCGGGCTCGCCGAACCAGAAGTCCAGCACGTCCCGGGCGTTTAGTGCTTCAGGCATGGCGGCCGTCATGCGAGCGCCAGCACGAGACGGCGCGTGCGCGCGCTCTTCTTTTCGAGCTTCGCCACAGCGAGCGCACCGATCTCCGCCGTGTTGCGCACATGCGTGCCGCCGCACGGCTGCAAATCCACGTTCTCGATGCGCAACAGCCGCACGCGGCCAAGGCCCACCGGCGGCTTCACACTCATCGTGCGCACGAGTTCGGGGCGCGCAGCCATTTCTTCGTCGGTGATCCATTCGGTCGCGACCGCATGCGCGCCCGTCACCAGCTCGGCGAGCCGCGCCTCGATCATGTCGCGCTCGATCGGCTCGACCGTCGCGAAGTCGAGGCGCGCGTAGTCGGCCGTAATGCTGCAACCGTCGACGGCATACGGCAGCACCGCGCACATCAGATGACTCGCCGTATGCAGCCGCATATGACGGTAACGCCGCCCCCAGTCGATTTCGGCCCGCACCGGCTCGCCCGTGCGCAGACGCGCGAGCAGCGCCTCCTGGCCCGGCGCGGGCACGTGCAGCGCGTCGTCGGGCGTGGCGCCTTCGAACTTCGCCTTGCGCGTGTCGGCAATCTCGATGCGCGTGCCGTCCGCCAGCACCAGCGCACCCGTGTCGCCCGCCTGGCCGCCGCCGAGCGGATAGAACACCGTCTGGTCGAGCCGCACGCCGTCCTCGCCCACCGCGACGATTGCCGCGTCGCAGTGCGTCAGATAAGCATCCTCGCGAAACAACGCCCGGGTAGTCGTCATGCCGAGTCTCTCCTCCTGATTCTGTCGAACCGCCATTATGGGCGGCGTGCGGCGCATCCGGTAAGCCAGCCTGCGCGCCTCGTGAACCGGACTGTACCGGTCCGATGGCCAGTCCGCTTTCGGCGTCGCGTCGTCGGCAACCGGCTAGCGCCTGTTGACCATCCAGTCCGCGGTATCGAAGAGCGAACTGACGAGGCGCTCGCGCAGCGGTTCGGCGACGCCGATGTCCTCCATCGCCAGCGCCATGCAGCGCACCCACTGGTCGCGCTCCGAGGCCGCAATCGCGAACGGCAGATGCCGCGCGCGCAGGCGCGGGTGGCCGAAGCGCTCGATATAGTGGTCGGGGCCGCCGAGCCAGCCGCACAAGAACCAGAAAAGCTTGTCGCGCGAACTGTCGAGCGTGGGCGGATGCATCGCACGAATGCCCGCGAAGTCGGCTTCGAGGTCCATCAGGTCGTAGAAGCGGTCGACGAGTTCGCGCACGCGCGCCTCGCCGCCGATGAGTTCGAAGGCCGTGGGCTGCTGCGGCGCTTCGTCGGCTGGATCGGTCATACGAATAGTCGATACAAAAACGTTGGAAGCGGCCCAGCGATGCTGAAACCGGGCCGAGGCTGCGATTCTCGCACAGCGGCATCCTGCCGCACCGCAGCGCAAATCCGGCTGCGTCCTCGATGCATTGCTTCTGCGCTCAGGCGTCGCGCAGCGACTGCAGCGCGGGCCGCGCCAGCACGTGCCGCAGGCTGATCCAGCCGCCGACGCCCGCGCACGCCACGCCCGCCGCAATGCCCGCGGGCATGAGCCACGGATCGAACGGCAGATAGAAGTTGAACACGTACGTCGCGAGCACCGAGCCCACCGCCTGTGCGCCAATGGCCGCCATGAACCCGGCCAGTGCGCCCACGGCGACGAACTCAGTCACCTGCACCGCGCGCACCTGCCGGTGCGACGCGCCGAGCGCGCGCAGCAGCGCGGATTCACGCATGCGCTCGTCGCGCGTGCCCGCGAGCGCCGCATAGAGCACCAGCACGCCCGCCGCCAGCGTGAACAGAAACAGGAACTGCACGGCGCCGATCACCTGTTCGAGCACGTGCTGGATCTGCGCGAGAATCGGCGCGATATCGACTGCCGTCACGTTCGGATACTCGGCCACGAGGCTGTCCACCACGCTGCGCTGCGTATCGGCCAGATGGAAACTCGTGATGTAGGTGGCCGGGAAATCGCGCAGCAGCGCGGGCGGCATCAGCACGAAGAAGTTCACCTTGAACGAACCCCAGTCGAGCTTGCGCACGCTCGTCACCGGCGCGCTCACTTCGAGGCCGGTCACGTCGAACTTGAGCACGTCGCCGGGCTTCACGCCGATCAGCTTCGCCAGCCCCGCTTCGATCGAAAGCTGCGGCGTGGTCGTGTCGCCGTACCACGTCCCAGCGGTTATGCGGTTGTCGCCGGGCAGCTGCGTCGTGTACGAGAGGTTGAATTCGCGGTCGACGAGCCGCCGCGCGTCCGCGCCCTTGTAGTGCTCGGGGTTCACCGGCTTGCCGTTGATCGACAGGAGCCGGCCGCGCACCATCGGGGCAAGGTCGACATCCGCGATGCCGTGCGAGCGCAGCCACGCGGCCACGGCGTCGTGCTGATCGGGCTGGATGTCGATGAGGAATTCGTTCGGCGCATCGGGCGGCGTCGATTTGCGCCAGCCTTGCACCAGGTCGTTGCGCGTCATCGCGATCAGCAGCAGGCACATGAGGCCGATGGCGAGCGCGGTGATCTGCAGCGAGCTCGCGCCGGGCCGACGCTCCAGCGACGCCAGCGCATAGCGCCAGCCGACGCCCGCGCGCACCAGCGCGCCGAACCGCCCGCTGCGCGACACGCGCGCCGCCCCCCAGAGCGCGAGCCGCGCGATGCCGGCGAACACGACGAGCCCGAGCGCGAAGCCGCCCGCGACGATGCCGCCGAGCTTCAGTTCGCCCGCCGCGATGATCAGCAGTCCGGCGAAAAGCGCGATGCCGACGCCGTACGCGGCCCATGCCGTGCGGCTCGCCTCGCCCCACTCGCGCCGCAGCACGCGCACGGGCGACACATGCGTGAGCGGCAAGAGCGGCGGCAACGCGAAGCCGAGCAGCAGCACGAGCCCCGCCGCGATGCCTTCGAGCGCGGGCAGCGGGCCGGGACGCGGCAGCGCGACATTGATGAGATTGCCGAGCCACGCCAGCAGCGCGAGATGCCCCGCGTAACCGAGCGCGACGCCCGCCACGCCGCCCGCAAGCCCGAGCCCGGCGAATTCGAGGATGAAAAGCGCCCGCAGCGTGCGCTGGCTCGCGCCGAGGCAGCGCATGGCCGCGCAACTGTCGAGATGACGGCGCGTGTAGCGGTGCGCGGCCATCGCAATTGCGACGGCTGCGAGCAGCGCGGTGAGCAGCGAAACGAACGTGAGGAAGTGGCGTGCGCGGTCGAGCGTCTCGCGCACCTGCGGCTGGCCGTCGTGCAGCGATTCGAGGGCGACGCCGCGCATCTGGCCATCGTCGACGCGCGCATGCGCCCACGCGGCGAACTGCGCGACGGCGGGATCGGCGCCCGCGACGAGTAGCCGGTACGTCACGCGGCTGCCGTAGGTGATGAGGCCGGTGGCGGCGATTTCGTCGGCGCGCATCATCAGGCGCGGCGAGAAGTTGACGAACGAGAAGCCGCGATCGAGTTCGCGGGTGATGACGGCGCCCACCGTGAAGCTGCTCGCGCCCACTTTCACGATGCTGCCGACGTGGAGCTTGAGCGCATCCATCAGTTGGCCGTCGACCCAGACCGTACCGGGCGGCGGGATGCCCCGCGCCTCGCGATCGGGCGCGCCGGGCGCGGACGCGGGTGCGGGTGCGGGCGCGGGTGCGGGTGCGGACGCAATACGCAGTGCGCCGCGCAGCGGATAGCCCTCGGACACGGCCTTGATGGCCGCCAGCCGCGTGAGCGGCTGCCCGTTCGCGCCAGCAGTGCCGACCATGCTCGGGAAGATCACCGTGTTCGCCGTGGAGAGCGCGAGCGACTGCGCTTCGTGCGCGAACATCGGATCGACGGGATGATCGGCGCGGACGATGAAATCGGCGGCGATCATGCGCCGTGCATCGCGTTCGAGGCCGCGCTCGAGGCGGTCGGCGAGGAACGCCACGCTCGCGAGCGCCGCGACGGCCAGCGCGAGCGCCACGAGCAGCATCGTCAGTTCGCCCGCGCGCCAGTCGCGCGCCGTCATGCGCGCGGCGAGCCGCACGAGATCGAAACCGCCGGGAGTGGTGCTCGGCCTGCGCGTCTCAGGCGGCGGCAGACCGTCGCCGCGAACCGGCTGGTCGAGAGCTGAAGAACGTGCGGTGCCGCTCAATCGTGTCGGCCTCGCAAGGACAGGTGCGAGACCATGTGCATGGCCATGCCGCGAAAACCGCCCTGCACGCCGCGCCACAGCCGCGGCAGCGCCCAGGCAGCCACGGACAGGAACGCCACCAGCATCACGAGGAACAGGATCGGCACGAAGAATGCCATCAGCACGCCGACGAAGGTCATGCCGTCCTCGGCACTCGACGTGACGACGTTCGAAACCGGCTCCGGCGACAGGTTGATGAGCGCGCGCGTACCGGCCTTGGCAAGATGCGCGGTGCCCGCGAGCGTGCCGCCCGCGAGCGCGGCAATCGTGAGGACGGCCGGATCGGCGTGCCCCATCGCACCCGCTGCGAGCACGGCACCGGCCGGAATGCGGATGAAGGTATGCACCGCGTCCCAGAGCGAATCGAACGCGGGAATCTTGTCGGCGAGGAATTCGAGCAGGGTAAGCGCGGCGGCGACACCGATCACCCAGGGCGAAGCGAGCATCGAAAGGGTGTCGGGCAGATGGATCAGGCCGAGGCGCTGCATGACGCCCGCCATGAGCACGGTGAGATAGAGGCGCAACCCGCTGCCCCACGAAAGTCCCGCTGCTAGCGAAAGTGGTTCCAGCATGGCTGCCTCCTCGCAGCGGCGTTGGCCACACACCGGCTCACCGCCTGGGCAAGTACTGCGCCTCCCGGTACCGCGCTCCTGCCTGGCCCCTCGGGCGCCAGCGCTCGCCGCATCGCCGGAACGTCATCGGCGCATGGCCGGTGCATGAGCGGTATCCAGCAGGGTACGGCGGGGTTCGGTGCGGTACGAGATTCGGGATTCGGGTTTCAGAATTCGCGATATGACCGCTTCATTATAGACACGCACGTTGCGGCACAGCACGTTCGTCTGTTATTGCACACCCACGAGCCGGTAGCCGACGCCGGTCTCCGTAACGATATGCTCGGGCTGCGCGGGGTCGCGTTCGAGTTTCTGGCGCAGATGCGCCATGTAGATCCGCAGATAGTGGCTGCTCTCCACGTGCGACGGTCCCCACACTTCCCGCAGCAATTGCCGGTGCGTGAGCACGCGGCCCGCATCGCGCACGAGCGTGGCGAGCAGCCGGTATTCGATGGGCGTGAGATGGACCGGCGCGCCGTCGCGCGTGACGGTGCGCAGGCCGAGATCGACGGTCACGGGGCCGAAGCTCACCTGCGGCGCCTCGTTCGCGCCGCCGCGATTGCGCCGCCGCAGATGCGCGCGAATCCGCGCAAGCAGTTCGGAGACGCCGAACGGCTTCGTGAGGTAGTCGTCCGCCCCGGCGTCGAGCGCGGCAACCTTCTCGCTTTCCTGCGTGCGCGCCGACAGCACGATGACCGGCAGATCGCTCCAGCCGCGCAGTTCCCGGATCACGTCGAGGCCGTCGCTGTCGGGCAGGCCGAGGTCGACGATCACGAGATCGGGCTTGCGCGTGGCCGCTTCGACGAGGCCCTGCCTGCCGGTCTCGGCGTCGTGGACGACGATCCCCTCGCCCTCCAGCGACACACGCACGAAGCGGCGAATCTGCTTTTCGTCTTCGATCAGAACAACGGCGACGCTCGGATCACTCATGGGACGTTTTCGAATCGGCTGGTTTCGCGGTTGGGTTCGCGGTTGGGGCTTGCGCCGCCGCTTCGTCGTCGGCGTCGTCGGCGTCGTCGGCGTCGTCGGCGTCGTCGGCGTCGTCGGCGACGTCGGCAACGTCGGCAACGTCGGTCCCGACACCTTCATCGACATCGGCTGGCAGCGGCGGCGGCGACTCCACCGGCAGCGCGAACCAGAACGATGCGCCTTGCACGCGGCCTTCGGCATCGAGGCGATTCGCGGCGCCGATTGTACCGCCGTGCGCCTCGACAATCGCCCGGCAGATCGCAAGCCCGAGGCCGATGCCCGGCTTCGTCGACTCCTTCTCGCCGCGCGTAAATTTCTCGAAGACGCGCTCGCCCATGCCGGGCGGCAGGCCCGGCCCGCTGTCGTCGATCGTCACGCGCACGAACGGCTGGCCGCCCATCTCCACGCGGTGCGCGCCGATGGCGAGCGGCGTGTCGGGCGGCGTGTACTTCGCGGCGTTTTCGAGCAGATTCGAGAACAGCCGCTCCATCAGCACGGCGTCGAGCTGCAGCAGCGGCAGCCCGGCTTCGAGCGCCACCTGCACCGGATGGTGCGCCAGCACCCGGCGGCATGCCGCGAGCGCCGCGCCCACCGTCTCTTCGAGCAGCGTCCACTGGCGGTTCAGCTTGAGGCTGCCCGCCTGCAGCCGCGCCATGTCGAGCAGGTTCGTGACGATGCCGGTCATGCGCAGCGCCTCGTCGTGGATCGCCTCGATCAGTTCCTCCGAGCGCTCATCGGCAGGCGCATCGGGCACCGGCTTTTGCGCGAGCATCGACGAGAACCCGACGATGGCAGTCAGCGGCGTGCGCAGATCGTGCGAGATGGCCGACAGGAGCGAATTGCGCAGCCGCTCCGACTCCATGTTGACGAGCGCGTCGCGCGCGATATCGACGTAGTGCACGCGCTCCAGCGCGAGCGCGATCTGCGCGGCGAACGCATCGAACATGCGCTGCTGCTCGGGCACCTGCAACTCGCCCGCATCGCGCGTGACGACGGCGAGCACGCCGCGCGTGCGCATCGGCGCCTTGAGCGGCTGATAGCGCGCAGCCGCCGCGGGCAGCGTATCGGTGCCGCGGCCAGCGGGTTTTTGCTGGTCGTAGACCCACTGGCCCACGTCGAGATCGAGCTGCGCCGCGTGGAGCATGATCTGCGGATCGGGCTCCTCGATCTTCTGCTGCACCTTGTCCCCGCTGTCCGGCAGCAAAATCGCGACGCGCGCGCCGAACACCTCGCTCACGTGGCGCAGGCCGATCGCCACGATCTGCTCGGTCGTGAGCGCCGCGGCCAGTTCGCGCGCCATCGCATACATCGCCCCCGTGCGCTGCTCGCGCCGCTGCGCGACACTCGCTTCGCGGCGCATGCTCGACGTGAGGTGACTGATGACGAGCGACGTGAGCAACATGCCGACGAAGGTCAGCAGGTACTGCGTATCGGTCACGGAGAGCGACATGCGCGGCGGCACGAAGAAGAAGTCGAACGCCGCGACGCTCGCGAACGAGAGCAGCACGCCGGGGCCGCGGCCGAGTTTCGTCGCCGTGAAGATCACGCCGAGCAGATACAGCATGACGAGATTGGTGAGGTCGATGCGATCGATCAACTGGCTCGCGATCAGCGTGACGCACGCACAGATCACGAGCGCCGCAGCATAGGCGCGCGGCGGCGAGCGGTGGCCGCTCCTTGCCGCCATCGCGTCGCGCCAGGCGTTGGCGGCGCGCGCCGCGGCGCCCTCGCCCTGCGACTCGCGTGCGGTGGTGCCCGCGGCGCCCGTGGTGCCCGCTTCGCCCGCCATGGCGCGCACGAGCGTGAGATCGACATCGCCCGCCTTTTCGGCGAGCCGCTCGCCGAACGGCCGGCGCAGCCAGCGCGAAACGCCCATCCGCAACGATCCGCCCGCAACGAGCTTCGACACGTTGCGCAGCCGGGCGTAACCCACGAGCATCGTCGCCGCGTCCGCGCCCGCGAGCGTCGCGGTCTCCGCGCCCATCTCGGCGGCGAGTTTCAGCGCGCCGAGCGTGCGTTCGCGAATCGCATCGGGCAGGCGCTGGAGTTTCGGCGTTTCGACGTAGACCGCGATCCAGTCGGCCTTCAGGCTCGTCGCGAGCCGCGCCGCCGCGCGCACGAGCGCGCTCGCCTCGGGACCGGGCCCGATGCACACGAGCAGCCGCTCGCGCGCCTGCCAGACGTGCTGGATCGAGCGGTCGGCGCGGTACTCGCGCATCTGCGCGTCGACGCGGTCGGCCGTGCGGCGCAGCGCCAGTTCGCGCAGCGCGATCAGGTTGCCCTTGCGAAAGAAGTTGCGCACCGCGCGCTCGGCCTGCGCGGGCATGTACACCTTGCCGTCGCGCATGCGGTCGAGCAGCTCTTCGGCGGGCAGGTCGACGAGCGTCACTTCGTCGGCGTGATCGAACACGCGGTCGGGCACCGTCTCCCAGACGCGGATGCCCGTGATCTGCCCGACCACGTCATTGAGGCTTTCGAGGTGCTGGACGTTGACGGTCGTGTAGCAATCGATGCCCGCGTCGAGCAGTTCGTAGACGTCCTGCCAGCGCTTGAGGTGACGTGCGCCCGGCACGTTCGAGTGCGCGAGTTCGTCGACGAGGATGAGTTGCGGCTTGCGCGCGAGCGCGGCGTCGAGGTCGAACTCGGCGATCTGGCGGCCCCGGTAGGCGATCTGAGCGCGCGGCAGCACATCGAAGCCGTCGATGAGCGCGGCGGTTTCGCTGCGCCCGTGCGTCTCCACAATGCCGACGACGACGTCGATGCCCTCCTCCGCGCGGCGGCGCGCGGCCTGCAGCATCGCGTAGGTCTTGCCGACGCCCGCCGAGGCGCCGAAGAAAATCTTCAGCTTGCCGCGGCGGCGCTTTTCCTCATCGCGCTGGAGGCGATCGAGCAGTTCGTCGGGATCGGGGCGGTTCATGCGGACCGGGTCTCCGTGATGGGCGCCGCAGGCGCTTCTGGTGCCGCGCTTGATGCCACGCTTGATGCCGCTGTAAATAGTTCAGTGCCGCGAAACATCATGCTGATCGTCTCACCGCGCCACAAAAATGGCAAACCGCACCCGGCGTGAGTCGCGCTGCGTGCGGTTCGGGTCGTTGCGCGGCTCAACTGGCTGCTTTGCCGTCGAGCGCGAGGTTCAGCCTGAGCACGTTCACGCGCGGCTCGCCGAACACGCCAAACTGGCGCCCCTTCGTATAACGGTCCACGAGCGCCTGCACGTCGACCGGATTCAGGCGGCGCGCGCGCGCGACGCGCTCCACCTGATACGCCGCCGCAGCCGGGGAAATCTCGGGATCGAGGCCGCTTGCCGACGACGTCACGAGGTCCGCCGGGATCGGCTGCAAGACGTCGGTGCCCGCGGCCTTGAGCGCGGCGATGCGGCCTTTGACCTCGTCGGCGAGCGCCGGGTTGGTCGGGCCGAGGTTCGAGCCGCCGGAACCCGTCGCGTTGTACGGATTCGGCGACGTGGCCGAGAGGCGGCCCCAGAAGTACTGCGGCGCGTCGAACTGCTGGCCGATCAGCTCGGACCCGGCCACCTTGCCGTCGACGACGATCAGGCTGCCGTTGGCCGCGCGGTGGAACGCCGCCTGGCCGAACGCCGTCATCACGGCCGGATACGCGAGACCCGTGATCGCCGTCAGCACGGCGAAGATCACGATAAGAGGACGAAACAGCGATTTCATGTTCTTTCCCGAATGTGCGTCGAATAGCTCATAGATGAGGGCGTGCGGATCAGACCCAGCCGAACGCGGCGAGCACCATGTCGATCAGCTTGATCCCGACGAACGGCACGAGAATCCCGCCCAGGCCGTAGATCAGCAGATTGCGGCGCAACAGGATCGCGGCGCCGAGCGGCCGGTACTTCACGCCTTTCAGCGCGAGCGGAATCAGCAGCACGATGATCAGCGCGTTGAAGATCACCGCCGAGAGGATCGCCGAAGCCGGAGTGGCGAGATGCATCACGTTGAGCGCGTTCAGTTGCGGATACGTGGTCGCGAACGCCGCCGGGATGATCGCGAAGTACTTCGCGAGATCGTTGGCGATCGAGAACGTCGTGAGCGAACCGCGCGTCATGAGCATCTGCTTGCCGATCTCGACAATCTCGATGAGCTTCGTCGGGTTCGAATCGAGGTCGACCATGTTGCCCGCTTCCTTCGCGGCCTGGGTGCCCGTGTTCATCGCCACCGCGACATCGGCCTGCGCGAGCGCCGGAGCGTCGTTCGTGCCGTCGCCGGTCATCGCCACGAGCTTGCCCTGCGCCTGGTGTTCTCGGATCGTCGCGAGCTTCGTTTCAGGCGTCGCCTGCGCGAGGAAGTCGTCCACGCCCGCTTCGGCTGCGATGGCCGCCGCGGTCAGCCGGTTGTCGCCCGTGACCATCACGGTCTTGATGCCCATCTTGCGCAGTTCGGCAAAGCGCTCCTTGATGCCGCCCTTCACCACGTCCTTCAGTTCGATCACGCCGAGCACCTGCGCCGCGCCATCCTGCGGGCGATGCGCGACGACGAGCGGCGTGCTGCCGCGGCGCGCGACGTCGTCCACAGCCTTATCGACTTCAGCCGGGAAGCGCCCGCCGTGCGATTCGACGTAGTGCTTGAGCGCATCGGCCGCGCCCTTGCGGATTTCACGGCCCGGCGTACCTGCGAGCATCCCGTCGGGATGCAGGTCCACGCCGCTCATGCGCGTTTGCGCGCTAAAGGAGAGAAACACCGGATGGAGCGTGCCCATGTCGCGCTGGCGAATGTTGAAGCGCTGCTTCGCGAGCACGACGATACTGCGGCCTTCCGGCGTTTCGTCGGCGAGCGAGGCGAGTTGCGCCGCGTCCGCGAGCGCTTCTTCGGTCACGCCCGGAGCGGCAATGAACGCCGACGCCTGACGATTGCCGAGCGTGATCGTGCCGGTCTTGTCGAGCAGCAGCACGTCCACGTCGCCCGCCGCTTCCACGGCGCGGCCCGACGTGGCGATCACATTGGCCTGCATCATGCGGCTCATGCCCGCCACGCCGATCGCCGAAAGCAGCCCGCCGATGGTGGTCGGAATCAGGCACACGAGCAGTGCGACAAGCGCGGTGATCGTGACGACGTGGCCAGCCTTCGTCGCTTCGACCGAGAACATCGAGAACGGCAGCAGCGTCGCCGTCGCGAGCAGCAGGACGATTGTGAGCGCAACGAGCAGGATCGTGAGCGCGATCTCGTTCGGCGTCTTCTTGCGCTTCGCGCCTTCCACCATCGCGATCATGCGGTCGAGGAACGCTTCGCCGGGGTTCGCCGTGACGCGCACGACGATCCAGTCGGAGAGCACGCGCGTGCCGCCCGTCACCGAAGAAAAGTCGCCACCCGACTCGCGGATCACCGGCGCGGATTCGCCGGTAATGGCCGATTCGTCCACCGAAGCGACGCCTTCGATCACTTCGCCGTCTGCCGGGATCGTATCGCCGGTTTCCACGAGGACCACGTCGCCGCGGCGCAGATCGGTCGCGGTCATGATACGGATCGGCGCCTTAGGATGCGGCTCGTTGAGCTTCTTAGCCATGACGTCGCGCTTGGCCTGGCGCAGCGACGCGGCCTGCGCCTTCGAGCGACCTTCCGCGAGCGCTTCGGCGAAGTTCGCGAAGAGGACCGTGAACCACAGCCATAGCGTGACGGCGAGAATGAAGCCCTGCGGCGCCTCGGCCTGGCCGTTGAGCGCGGCGAGCCACAGGATCGTCGTGAGCACGCTGCCGACATACACGCAGAACATCACCGGGTTGCGGAGCTGGGTGCGCGGTGTGAGTTTCCTGAACGAGTCCACGATGGCCGGGCGCAGGAGCGCCGGATCGAACATGGACCGTGTAGCACTATGTTGATTCATGTTGGTGAAGTCCTGTTCAATGCACGCCCATCATGATCAGATGCTCGACGCCGGGGCCGAGGGCGAGCGCGGGCACGTAGGTCAGCGCGCCGACAAGCAGCACGGTGCCGAGCAGCAGCACGACGAAGAGCGGTCCGTGGGTGGGCAGCGTGCCGCCGGTTTCGGCGAGACGCTTCTTGCCGGCGAGCGAACCCGCGATGGCGAGCACCGGAACGATCGTGCCGAAGCGGCCGAACCACATGGCGATGGCGAGCATCCAGTTATAGAACGGCGTGTTCACCGTGAGGCCCGCGAAGGCGCTGCCGTTGTTGTTCGCCGCCGAGCTGAACGCATAGAGAATCTCCGAGAAGCCGTGCGCGCCCGGATTGGCGATGCCGGCCTTGCCCGCGTCGGCGAGCACGGCAATCGAAGTGCCGAGAAGCACGAGCATCGGCGTGAGCAGCACGACGATGGAGACCATCTTCATCTCGAACGACTCGATCTTCTTGCCGACGTATTCGGGCGTGCGGCCGATCATCAGCCCCGCGACGAACACCGCGAGCAGCGCGAACACGAGCATGCCGTAGAGCCCCGAGCCGACGCCGCCGAAGATTACTTCGCCGAGCTGGATGAAGAGCATCGGAACCAGGCCGCCGAGCGGCGTGAGCGAGTCGTGCATCGTATTCACGGCGCCGCACGAAGCAGCGGTGGTCGCGACCACGAAGATGCTGCTCTGCGCGATGCCGAAGCGCGTTTCCTTGCCTTCCATGTTGCCGCCCGCCTGCAGCAGGCTCGCGTGCTGATCGACGTTGAGCGTCGTGAAGAGCGGATTGCCCGCCTGCTCCGCGCCCAGTTCGACGCCCACGGCAAGCACGAAGGCAAACGTCATGACGGCGAGCACCGCAATGCCCTGGCGCCGGTCGCCCACGACGTTGCCGAACACGAGACAGAGCGCCGCCGGAATGATCAGAATCGCAAACATCTCGACGACGTTTGAGAACGGCGTCGGGTTCTCGTACGGATGCGCCGAGTTCGCGTTGAAGAAGCCGCCGCCGTTGGTGCCGAGCATCTTGATCGCGACCTGCGAAGCGACCGGGCCCATGGCGATCGTCTGCGTCGCGACCTTCGTGGCGACCGTGACGGCATTGCCCTGCGCGTCCTTCACGGGATTGCCCCGCGCGTCGAGCTTCGGCGCCGCGTACGTGGTGGTCTGAAGCACCGGCACGTCCTGATACGCCTTGAAGTTCTGGATCATGCCCTGGCTCATCAGGAGCGCGGCGATGACCGCCGCCATCGGCACGAGCACATAGAGCGTCGTGCGCGTGAGATCGACCCAGAAGTTGCCGATGGTCTGCATCGAGTGGCGCGCGAAACCGCGGATCAGCGCGATCACGACCACGATGCCCGTCGCCGCCGAAAGGAAGTTCTGCACGGTGAAACCGAGCATCTGCGTGAGGTAGCTCACGGTCTGCTCGGGCGTGTAGTCCTGCCAGTTCGTGTTGGTGACGAAGCTCACGGCCGTGTTGAACGCGCCGTCCACGGTCATCGGGCCGAGCTGCTGCGGATTGCCCGGCAGCCAGCCCTGGATGCGCAGCAGCACGTAAAGAAACACCGTGCCGAGCACGTTGAACGAGATCGTGGCGAGCGCGTAGCGCTTCCAGTTCATCTCCGCTTGCGGATCGACGCCCGCGATGCGATAGAGCAGATTTTCGAGCGGCGCGAACAGGCGCACGACGCGCGAGCGTCCGTCGAGAACCCGCGTGATATAGCCCGCGACCGGCACGGCGAGCGCGAGCAGAACGACGAGGAAAATGCCGGTCTGCAGCAGATTGTTGGCGTTCATTCGATATCCTCCGCACGCAGGAGCGCGTAGATGAGATAGCCGAACAGCAACAGCGTTGCCGTACCCGACAGCCACAGGATCCAGGTCATGAGCGGGCTCCCCGCTCGCCGCGCCCGTACTGCATGAGCTTCTCGCAGCCGGCCAGCAACGCGTACGTGAGCCCCGCGAACACCGCCAGCCCCCCGATGCACAGCACGTCCATTGTCGTGTTCTCCATTGACGGATTTCAGATGGAGAACAGTACGGGTTTGCGCGTCAAGAACGGATTAAAGGTCGCGGGATGCCTGTAAAAAACGCGTAAAAAAGCGCGCAAAAGAACACGCAAACGCCGCCCGCACGCAGCGGGACCAAAGAAAAAGGCGCGCAAGCGAGGCTTGCGCGCCTTTACCGTGAAAGACAATCGCGGCGGGGGCGATCAGGGAATGAGGATGGTCGAGCCGGTGGTACGGCGCGCTTCGAGATCGGCGTGCGCCTGCCCGACGTCCTTGAGCGCATAGCGCTGGTTGATCGACGTCTTCACCTTGCCCGACGCGACGACCTCGAAGAGTTCGGCGGCCATCCGCTCGTAGTCGGCGCGTTTGGCCATATAGGTGAAGAGCGTCGGGCGCGTGAAGAAGAGCGAGCCGCGTCCGGCGAATTCGGACGAATCGATCGGCGGCAGCGGGCCCGACGCATTGCCGAAGCTCACGAAGAGGCCGAGCGGCGCGAGACAGTCGAGCGACTTCGCAAACGTGTCCTTGCCGATCGAGTCGTACACCACCGGCACGCCCGCGCCTTGCGTAATGTCGCGCACGCGCGTGGCGAAATCCTCGCGCGTGTACACGATCGGGTAATCGCAGCCGTGCGCTTTCGCGATCTGCGCCTTCTCGTCGGAACTCACGGTGCCGATCACCGTCGCGCCGAGCGCCTTCGCCCACTGGCACACGAACAGTCCCACGCCGCCCGCAGCGGCCTGGATCAGGATCGTGTCGCCCGCCTTCACGGGATACGTGCGGCGCAGCAGATATTGCGCGGTGAGGCCCTGAAGCATGATCGATGCGGCGGCCTCGTCGCTGATCGCATCGGGCAGGCGGATCAGCTGATCGGCGCGCAGCACGCGCTCCTCGGCATACGCGCCCGGCGGACGCGCCACGTACGCGACGCGGTCGCCCACCTTGAGGTCCGCCACGCCGGGGCCGACCGCCGACACCACGCCGGCCGCCTCCATGCCGAGCCCTGCGGGCAGCGGCTGCGGATAGAGACCGGTACGGAAATACACATCGATATAGTTGAGCCCGCACGCGGTCTGCTTGAGCCGCACCTGGCCCTCGCCCGGCTCGCCCACGTCGACGTCCACCCACGTCATGACTTCGGGGCCGCCGGTCTGCTCGATTCGGATTGCCTTGCTCATCGTGTCTCCTTGTTGTGTTGATCGCGCCGCGGTTCGATGGCGGCACTGCGGGTCGCTCAGGCCGCGCCCGAAACACGCACCTTGAGCGCGTCGAGAATCATGCGCGCCGTCGAGATATTCGTTGCGCACGGTACGTTGTGCACGTCGCACGCGCGCACGAGTGCGTTGATGTCCGGCTCGTGCGGCTGCGGCGTCATCGGGTCGCGCAGGAAGATCACCATGTCGACGCGGCCCTCGGCGAGCTGCGCGCCGATCTGCAGATCGCCGCCGTGCGGGCCCGAAAGCATGCGCTCGACGTTCAGCCCGTGCGCGGCCTCGATGCGCGAACCGGTCGTACCCGTTGCGATGAGTTCGCAGTGGCGCAGCGTATCGGCGAATTCGCCGGCCAGTTTGACGATGTCGTCTTTCTTGTGGTCGTGCGCGATCAGCGCGACGCGAGTTGCCATGACTTCGGTGCTCCTTCGTTTCAGGTGGTCAAGGTACGCCGGAAAATGCCGCTCGGAAGGTGTCGGCTCAGTAGGTGCCGGGGAAGGCGCCGCCGTCGATCAGCCAGTTTTGTCCCGTGATATAGCCCGCGTGGACGCTGCACAGGAACGCGCAGGCGCGGCCGAATTCGTCGGACGTGCCGAAGCGGCGTGCCGGAATCGCCGCGAGGCGGCGCTCGCGCACTTCGTCGACCGGGCGTCCGCTCGCCCGCGACTGCGCGACGAGCGTGGCCTGGATGCGGTCGGTATCGAACGCGCCCGGCAGCAGATTGTTGATCGTGACGCCCGTCGCCGCGACCTGGCGCGCGACGCCCGCGACGAAGCCCGTGAGCCCCGAGCGCGCGCCGTTCGAGAGGCCGAGCACGTCGATCGGCGCCTTCACCGACGAACTCGTGATGTTGACGATGCGCCCGAAGCCGCGCGCGATCATGCCGTCGACGGTGGCCTGGATCAGCGCGATCGGCGTGAGCATGTTCGCTTCGAGCGCGGCGGTCCACGCCTCGTGCGTGTACGAGCGGAAGTCGCCGGGCGGCGGGCCGCCCGCGTTGTTGACGAGGATGTCCGGTTGCCCGCAGGCGGCGAGCGCGGCAGCGCGGCCTGCGGGGGTGGTGATATCGCACGCGACGGTTTTCACCTCGACGCCCGTATTCACGCGGATCTGCGCGGCGGTTTCCTCGAGCGTCGCCGCGGTGCGCGCAACGATCGTGACGTTGACGCCCTCGGCGGCGAGCGCCTCGGCGCAGCCGCGGCCGAGGCCCTTGCTTGCCGCGCACACCAGCGCGCTGCGTCCTGCGATGCCCATGTCCATCGTGATCCGGTCCTTTCGTGCTTGCGTGCCGCTGGCCTGCCGCTTGCCTGCGTGCCGCGCGGGTGGGTTGATTTAGCGTTGATTGCTTGACGGCTGCTTGACGGCTGCATACCCGTTGCTTGACGGTTGCATTCGGCTTGCGTGGCAGCCGCTCGCGGCTGGCGCCCCACCGTTTTACGGATTCTAGAAGAATCGCGCCCGCCGCGCCCGCCCTCGTCCGCCCTCGCCCGATATCGCGGGCTTTGACGCATGCCGGCCGGGACCGGCGCAGGCACGCCGGAGCACAGGCATATCCCGTATACTCCACGATGTAGCGCGGCCAGTGCGCTGCGCGAGCCGCGCCGGGCCTCATCTTCGGCCGCCTGCCGCGCACGGCGGCAACGCGTTTTCCCGGATTCCCCGATTCCTCTTGCAGCCTTGTGCGCCCCGCCATGAAACAGGACAGCCGTTTTCCCAACCTCTTCATCCTCGACCACCCGCTGATCCAGCACAAGCTCACCCACATGCGCGACAAGGACACGTCCACCCGGACGTTCCGCGAACTGCTGCGCGAAATCACGCTGCTGATGGGTTATGAAATCACGCGCGACCTGCCGGTCACGACACGCCGCGTCACGACGCCGCTCGTCGACGTCGACGCGCCCGTGATCGCGGGCAAGAAACTCGCGATCGTGCCGGTGCTGCGCGCGGGCGTCGGCATGTCGGACGGACTGCTGGAACTGATCCCGTCGGCGCGTGTGGGCCATATTGGCGTCTATCGCGCCGACGACCATCGCCCGGTCGAGTACCTAGTGCGCCTGCCCGACCTCGAAGACCGGACGTTCATCCTGTGCGATCCGATGGTCGCGACCGGCTACTCGGCGGCGCACGCAGTCGACGTGCTCAAGCGCCGCGGCGTGACGGGCGAGCGCATCTCGTTCCTCGCGCTGGTGGCGGCGCCGGAAGGCGTCGAGGTATTCCAGCGCGCGCACCCGGACGTGAAGCTCTACGTCGCCTCGCTCGACTCGCATCTGAACGACCACGCCTATATCATCCCGGGCCTCGGCGACGCGGGCGACCGGCTCTTCGGCACGAAGAACTGACGACGGCGGCGCGTTCCCCGCCAGCGGTTTTGCCCGGCGCCGCGCCTCTCAGTCGCGCCGGGCAGCCGCAAAGCGGATCGAAGCGGGCCGAGGCGAACCGAAGCGGGCAAATCACCCGCACAAATCACCCGCAGCCATCATCCAGGCAAATCGCCCGCGCAAATTAGCCGCAAAGAGCGCCCTGCGCACTGCTTGGGGGCCACGGTCCGGCGACGCCGCCGTGATAAAATTCAGATCCACCTGAACGGGCGTCCGGCGCACCCGCTGCATGGCGCGCCCACCCCGCGCATGCGGCCCGCGCGAACCGGATCCGCGCCGCAGCCGGCCGCCGCCGTGCGCAACGAAGCACAGCCGGGCGCAATCAAGCGCAAGACGGCGCCTGGCTCGCGAGCGCACCGCGTTTCGGGCGGACAAACCAATCATGGGCGTACCGGCCACGCGCCGCAGCGGCGGCACTGCGCAGCCTCGCCCGCGAACACGCATCGACAACTGCAGATTGCACAATGCACGCGCCCGCGCTGGCGCATGCGACGGAGAAAGGTATGGCGGGTCATTCGAAATGGGCCAACATCAAGCACAAGAAAGCCGCTACTGACGCGAAGCGCGGCAAGATCTGGACGCGGCTCATCAAGGAAATCCAGGTGGCGGCGCGCATGGGCGGCGGCGATATCGACTCCAACCCGCGCCTGCGTCTGGCGGTCGACAAGGCGTACGACGCCAACATGCCCAAGGACAACATCAACCGCGCCATCCAGCGCGGTGTCGGCGGCGTCGATGGCGCGAACTACGAGGAAATCCGCTACGAAGGCTACGGCATCGGCGGCGCGGCCGTCATCGTCGATACGATGACCGACAACCGCACCCGCACCGTCGCGGAAGTGCGCCACGCGTTCTCGAAGTTCGGCGGCAACATGGGCACGGACGGCTCGGTGGCGTTCATGTTCGATCACGTCGGCCAGTTCGTGTTCGCGCCGGGCACGCCCGAGGACAAGCTCATGGACGCCGCGCTCGAAGCGGGCGCCGACGACGTCGTGACGAACGAAGACGGCAGCATCGAAGTGGTCTGCCCGCCGTTCGATTTTCCGAAGGTGAAGGCCGCGCTCGAAGCCGCGGGCTTCAAGGCGGAAATGGCCGAAGTCACGATGAAGCCGCAGTCGGAAGTCGAGTTCACGGGCGACGACGCGGTGAAGATGCAAAAACTGCTCGACGCGCTGGAAAACCTGGACGACGTCCAGGAGGTCTACACCAACGCGTCGATCGCCGACGAATGACGCAGGCGCCGCCCTGCCGGGGCGGCATCGCCGCGTCATCGTCATACAGCGTGTGATACCGCGGCCGGCGCCCACGCGCCGGCCTCACTGTTTTCTGGTCTTTCGGGGATTCAAATGAAGTTACTCGTCGTCGGTTCTGGCGGCCGCGAACATGCGCTGGCGTGGAAGCTCGCCCAGGCGCCGCGCGTGCAGCTCGTCTACGTCGCACCGGGCAACGGCGGCACCGCGCAGGACGAGCGGCTCGCCAACGTCGACATCACGGACATCCACGAACTCGCCGACTTCGCCGAGCGCGAACAGGTCGCGCTGACCGTGGTCGGTCCCGAAGCGCCGCTCGCAGCCGGCATCGTCAACGTGTTCCGCTCGCGCGGTCTGAAGGTCTTCGGCCCGACGAAGGAAGCCGCGCAGCTCGAAAGCTCGAAGGATTTCGCCAAGGCGTTCATGAAGCGCCACGGCATCCCCACCGCCGCCTACGAGACCTTCTCCGACGCGGCTGCCGCGCACGCCTACATCGACACGCACGGCGCACCCATCGTCATCAAGGCCGACGGCCTCGCCGCAGGCAAGGGCGTGGTCGTCGCGATGTCACTGCAAGAGGCACATCAGGCCATCGACATGATGCTGGCCGACAACCGGCTCGGCGACGCCGGCGCGCGTGTCGTGATCGAGGAATTCCTCGCGGGCGAAGAAGCGAGCTTCATCGTCATGGTCGACGGCAAGCACGTGCTGCCGCTCGCATCGAGCCAGGACCACAAGCGCCTGCAAGACGCCGACCAGGGCCCGAACACGGGCGGCATGGGCGCCTACTCGCCCGCGCCCATCGTCACGCCGCAACTGCATGCGCGCGTGATGCGGGAAATCATCCTGCCGACCGTCGCGGGCATGGAGAAGGAAGGCATCCGCTTCACGGGCTTCCTCTACGCCGGGCTCATGATCGACGCGCAGGGCAACCCGAAGACGCTCGAATTCAACTGCCGCATGGGCGACCCCGAAACGCAGCCGATCATGGCGCGCCTGAAGGGCGATTTCTCGAAGGTCGTCGAGCACGCCATCGCGGGCACGCTCGACCAGGTCGAGCTGGAGTGGGACCGCCGCACGGCGCTCGGCGTCGTGCTCGCCGCGCACAACTATCCGGACACGCCGCGCAAGGGCGACCGCATCAGCGACATCCCCGCCGAAACCGCCAATTCCGTGACGTTCCACGCGGGCACGCAGCTCGTCGACGGCAAGCTCCTCACGTCGGGTGGCCGCGTGCTGTGCGTGGTCGGCCTCGCAGATTCGGTGCGCAGCGCGCAGTCGGTGGCGTACGAGACCGTGAACCGCATCTCGTTCGACGGCATGCAGTATCGCCACGACATCGGCTATCGCGCCGCCGGCCGCAAGCAGTAAGCCTCGCCGCCGCCGTCTGCCCGAACGGCGCTACACTGCCGCTGTCAGCCGCTGGCGCGCTCATCCGTGCGCCAGCGGCCCGACACCGGCCACCGAACCAGGCCCTCGCGCCCGCCAAAGCTGTCCGGCGCGCGGTTCGACCCTCCGTCGACACCGCCGTTAAAGCCGCCGTTGACACCGCTGTTAAAGCCGCTGTTGACATATAACGCCCGCACATAACGATGACGACCGATTCAATCAGCACTGGCGCGCCCGACGAGCGCACGACTCCCGACAGCGCAGCCGTGCGCGCCTGGCTGTCCGGCTTGCAGACGCAGATCGCCGACGCGCTCGGCCACTTCGACGGCACGCCGATGGCCACCGACCGCTGGCAGCGCGCCGCAGGCGAGAAACTGCGCGGCGGCGGCTGCACGCGCATCCTCGAAGACGGCCAGTTCTTCGAGCGCGCGGGCATCGGTTTCTCGGACGTCTCGGGCGACGCCCTGCCGCCCTCGGCCACCGCCGCGCGCAACGGGCTCGACGGCCGCGGCTTCGAGGCGATGGGCGTCTCGCTCGTCCTGCACCCGCGCAATCCGTACTGCCCGACCGTGCACATGAACGTGCGCATGCTGCTCGCGACCAAGGCGGGCGAAGCGCCCGTCTTCTGGTTCGGCGGCGGCATGGATCTCACGCCCTACTACGGCTTCGAGGAAGACGCGCAGCATTTTCATCGCGTCTGCCGCGACTCGCTCGCGCCCTGGGGCCCGGATCTTTACCCGCGCTTCAAACGCTGGTGCGACGAATACTTCTTCCTGAAGCACCGTAACGAAGCGCGCGGCATCGGCGGGATCTTTTTCGACGACTACGCCGAAGGCGGCTTCGAGCAGGCGTTCGCGATGGTGAAGAGCGTCGGCGAGGGCTTTCTCAAGGCATATCTGCCGATCATCGAAAAACGCCGCGCGATGCCGTACGGCGAAGCCGAGCGCGAATTCCAGGCCTACCGCCGCGGCCGCTACGTCGAATTCAACCTGGTCCTCGACCGCGGCACGCATTTCGGTCTGCAAAGCGGCGGGCGCACCGAGTCGATCCTGATGTCGATGCCGCCCAGCGCGACCTGGCGCTACGACTGGCGGCCCCAGCCCGGTTCGCCGGAAGCGCGCCTCTACACCGATTTCCTGCCCGTGCGCGACTGGATCTGACGCCGTGACGCCAGTCGATTCGCCTCGTCCGCTCGCGCGCCGCATCGGCCTGCTCGGCGGCACCTTCGATCCGATCCACGAGGGCCACCTCGCGCTCGCACGGCGTTTCGCCGGGCTGCTCGGCCTCACGGAACTGGTGCTGCTGCCGGCCGGCCAGCCCTGGCAGAAGCCCGAGGTGAGCGCCGCCGGGCACCGGCTCGCGATGACCCGCGCGGCAGCCGCATCGCTCGTGCTGCCGGGCGTGACGGTTCACGTCGATACCGACGAGATCGAGCACGACGGCCCCACGTACACCGTCGAAACGCTGCGCCGCTGGCGCGCGCACCACGGCAGCGACGCTTCGCTCACGCTGCTGATGGGCGCCGACCAGTTGCTGCATCTCGACACCTGGCACTTCTGGCGCGAACTGTTCGCCCTCGCGCACGTCGGCGTGGCGAGCCGTCCGGGCTTCGACTTCGCGTCGGTGCCGCCCGCCGTCGCCGCCGAAGTCGATGCACGGCGTGCCGCGCCCGCCACGCTCGCCGCGACGCCGCACGGCTGCGTCATGATCGACGAGGCGCTCGCGTACGATGTGTCGGCCACCGAAATCCGCCGACAGATCCGCGCACGCCGCGCCGCGCACGACACCGGCACACCCACCGCCTCCATTCCCGCGCCCGTGTGGGACTATATTCTTCAACATCATCTGTACCACGAGTAAATATGGACATCCGCAAACTGCAACGCGCTATCGTCGACGGCCTCGAAGACGTCAAGGCACAGGACATCAAGGTGTTCAACACCAGCCACCTGACCGAACTCTTCGACCGTGTGATCGTCGCGAGCGGCACATCGAACCGCCAGACCAAGGCGCTCGCCAACAGCGTGCGCGAAAAGGTCAAGGAAGCCGGCGGCGACATCGTCAGCACGGAAGGCGAGGACATCGGCGAATGGGTGCTCGTGGATTGCGGCGACGCGGTCGTCCATATCCTTCAACCGGCGCTGCGCCAGTACTACAACCTCGAAGAAATCTGGGGCGACAAGCCCGTGCGCCTCAAGCTCGCGAGCGTCGGCGGTTTCTCGGGTGCGCAGCCGAGCGAGCCGATGGACGACGAAGACGAGGACGATATCGGCCACGCAGCGCCCGCCGCCGCGAAAAAGCCGGCAGGGAAGAAGCCTGTGCAGAAGGTTGTGAAGCAGGCCGCGGCAAAAACCGCCGCCAAGCCCGCCGCCAGGAAGACCGCCGCAAAGCCCGCTGCTGCAAGGCCCGCTGCCGCACGGCCCGGCGCACCCGCGCGCAAGAGCCCCGCGCGCCGCAGCGCCGCGAAGTGAGCGCCGCGCGCACGCTGATCCGATGAAGCTGCATATCGTCGCCGTCGGCCACAAGATGCCGGACTGGATCGCCGAGGGGTTCGAGGAATACACGAAGCGCATGCCGCCCGAGTTGCGCATCGAGTTGCGCGAGGTGAAACCCGAGCAGCGCTCGTCGAGCCGCAGCGCCGAAAGCGTGATGGCCGCCGAGCGCACGCGCATCGAAGCGACGCTGCCGAAGAACGCACGTCTCGTCGCCCTCGACGAGCGCGGCAAGGACTGGACCACGATGCAGCTCGCGCAGGCGCTGCCGCTGTGGCAGCAGGACGGACGCGACGTGGCGTTCCTGATCGGCGGCGCGGACGGGCTCGACCCGCAACTCAAGTCGCGCGCCGATCTGCTCCTGCGCGTGTCGAGCCTCACGCTGCCCCACGCGATGGTGCGCGTGCTGCTCGCCGAGCAGCTGTACCGCGCCTGGACCATTACGCAGAATCACCCCTATCATCGCGTTTGATCCGCGCAAATCCGCACGATTTGTGCAATCCGCATGATCCGCGCGCAGCGGGCGCTGCGCGCGCCGTTTTTCCTGATCCGTTTGATTCGATTGATCCGATTGATTCGACTATCCGCCACGTCCGAGACGCTCAGATGGCCTCCTCCGTGACTTATCCGTACGTTTATCTCGCCTCGCAAAGCCCGCGCCGCCAGGAGTTGCTGCAGCAGCTCGGCGTGCGCTTCGAACTGCTGCTGCCGCGCCCCGACGAGGACGCCGAAGCGCTCGAAGCCGCGCTGCCCGGCGAGCGCGCCGCCGACTACGTCACGCGCGTGTGCGCGGCCAAAGCCGATGCGGCGCGCGCGCGGCTTGTCGCGGGCGCGCATCCGTTCGCGCCGATCCTCACCGCCGACACCACGGTCTCGATCGACGGCCATATCCTCGGCAAGCCGCACGACGCCGCCGACGCCTACGCGATGCTCGAACGCCTCGCCGGACGCGACCACGAGGTGCTCACCGCGGTGGCCGTCGTCGATGCGGCAGGCGTGTGCCTGCCCGTCGCGCTTTCGCACTCGCATGTGCGCTTCGCGGCCGCGCTGCCCGCGGCAATTGCGCGCTACGTCGCGAGCGGCGAACCCTTCGGCAAGGCCGGTGCATACGGCATTCAGGGCCGTGCAGCCGAATTCATCGAGCGAATCGACGGATCCTATTCGGGTATCATGGGTTTGCCATTATTCGAAACAGCCGCCCTCCTGCGCGCGGCGCGCATCGACTTTTAAAACAACACCATGAACGAAGAAATCCTGATTAATGTCACGCCTCAGGAGACGCGCGTCGCGCTCGTCCAGCAGGGCGCAGTGCAGGAGCTTCATGTCGAGCGCACGCTCTCGCGCGGGCGCGTCGGCAATGTCTATCTCGGCCGCGTCGTGCGCGTGCTGCCGGGCATGCAGTCGGCATTCATCGACATCGGCCTCGAACGCGCCGCATTCCTCCACGTTGCCGACATCTGGCAGCCGCGCATCGCCGGTGAAACGCATCAGAGCGCGCCGCATCAGCCCATCGAGAAAACCGTCTTCGAGGGCCAGACGCTCATGGTGCAGGTCGTGAAGGATCCGATCGGCACGAAGGGCGCGCGGCTCTCGACGCAGGTCAGCATCGCGGGGCGCACGCTCGTCTATCTGCCGCAGGAGCCGCATATCGGCATTTCGCAGAAGATCGAAAGCGAAGCCGAGCGCGAAGCGGTGCGCGCGCGCCTCACGGCCGTGCTGCCCGCCGACGAGAAAGGCGGCTACATCGTGCGCACGATTGCCGAAGACGCATCGAGCGAAGAACTCGCCGCCGACGTCGCGTATCTGCGCAAGACCTGGACGACGATTCTCGCGCAGGCGCAGCGCCTGCCCGCCACGAGCCTGCTCTATCAGGACCTGAATCTCGCGCAGCGCGTGCTGCGCGACTTCGTGAACGAAGAGACGACGCGCGTGCAGGTCGATTCGCGCGAGACCTTCCAGAAGCTCATGGAATTCGCGGTGGAATTCACGCCGGCCGTGTCGCCGAAGCTGCATCACTACGCGGGCGAGCGCCCGCTCTTCGACCTCTACAACATCGAGGCCGAAATCCAGCGCGCGCTGTCGCGGCGCGTCGATCTCAAGTCGGGCGGCTATCTCGTGATCGACCAGACCGAGGCGATGACGACGATCGACGTGAACACCGGCGGCTACGTGGGCGCGCGCAATTTCGACGACACGATCTTCAAGACCAACCTCGAAGCGGCGCACACGATCGCGCGCCAGTTGCGCCTGCGCAATCTCGGCGGCGTGATCATCATCGACTTCATCGACATGGAGAACGTCGAGCATCGCGAACAGGTGCTCGGCGAACTGAAGAAGGCGCTCTCGCGCGACCGCACGCGCGTGACCGTGAACGGCTTCTCGCAACTGGGGCTCGTCGAGATGACGAGAAAGCGCACGCGCGAATCGCTCGCGCACGTGCTGTGCGAGCCGTGCCCCACGTGCCTCGGCAAGGGTCAGGTGAAAACGGCGCGCACGGTCTGCTACGACGTGCTGCGCGAAATCCTGCGCGAATCGCGCCAGTTCAATCCGCGCGAATTCCGCGTAGTGGCGTCGCAGCAAGTGATCGACCTCTTTCTCGAAGAAGAGTCGCAGCATCTCGCGATGCTGATCGACTTCATCGGCAAGCCGGTGTCGCTTCAGGTCGAGTCGAACCTGAGCCAGGAACAGTACGATATCGTGCTGATGTAACGCAGTATCACGGAGCAGAGCAGTTGAACCAGCAGCGCGTCACCATCGGACAGATCGGCGAATTCGACGAAATCGTCGACGTCAGAACGCCGCTCGAATACGCGGAAGACCACATTCCCGGCGCGATCAACGCGCCGGTGATGAGCAATGAAGAACGCGTGATCGTCGGCACACTGTACAAGCAATCGCCGTTTGAAGCCGCACGCGTTGGCGCGGCAATCGCCGCGCGCAACATCGCCGCGCATCTCGACACGCTCTTCGCCGAACGGCCGCGCACCTGGCGCCCGCTGATCTACTGCTGGCGCGGCGGCAAGCGCTCCGGGTCGATGACGACGATGTTCAACATGATCGGCTGGCGCGCACGCCAGCTCGAAGGCGGCTACAAGGCGTACCGGCAGTCCGTGGTCGAGGCGCTCGGCGCCCTGCCCGCGAACTACCGCTATATCGTGCTGGCAGGCCCCACGGGCAGCGGCAAGACGCGCCTGTTGCAGGCGCTCGCGGAAGCCGGCGCGCAGACGCTCGATCTCGAAGCACTCGCGGCGCATCGCGGCTCGCTGCTGGGCGCGCTGCCCGAACGCGGGCAGCCGTCGCAGAAGTCGTTCGATACGGCGCTGATTCAGGCGCTGCACGCGCTCGATACGGAGCGGCCCGTATTCGTCGAAGCGGAAAGCCGGCGCATCGGCACCATCACGGTGCCGGTCGCGCTCATCGACACGATGCGCGCGGCGCCGTGCGTCGTGGTGGATGTCGCGCGCGACGAGCGCGTCGCGCTGCTGCTGGAGGAATACGGCCACTTGCTCGCCGACCGCGACTACTTCCGGGAGCAACTGCTGAAGCTCGTGCCGCTGCATGGACACGAGCGCATCGAGACGTGGTGCCGTCTGCTCGACTCCGACGATCGCATGACGCTGACCGAGGCGCTCGTCGCCGAGCACTACGATCCGGCCTATACGCGCAGCACCCGGCGCAACTTCGCGAAACTGGAAGCGGCGCCGCGTTTTGTGTTCCATCCTGTGCGCGGCGACACTGTCGCCCAGGCGCGAACGCTGCTCGATCAGTTGCGCGAAACCCGCGCTGGGAGTACCGATAACGCCGATAACACTAACAGCGACGCCAGCGCACTTCGCTGAGCGGCGCGGCGGCTCACAGTCCGCCTCGTTGCGCGCTCAACGGAAAGCGGCGTGCTCAGCGGGTGTACATCGCGTTCCAGTCCTGCGCCGACACCTTCGGCTGGCCACCGGCTTGCGACGAGCCATCGGCCACGCCGCCAACCCCGGTCCTGGCGTTCAGCGCGGCCACGCGTGCTTCAGCGGCCTGGATCGCCTCCGGATAGTTGGTGTTGTCGCCTTCGCCGACGTGATAGCCCACCTGCTCGAGTTGCACGAGTTCCGCGCGAACCTGCTCACGCGTGATGGTCGAGTGCGACTGGGCGAACGAAGCGACGGGAACGACGAGTGCGGCGGCAACGGCAACGGCTTGAATCAGGGACTTCACGGTACATCCTCCATTTGCTGATCCGGCCTGCATGCGACGGTGTGTGCATGTGACCGGTGAACACAGTCTAGGAGAGATCGAGAGTCAGGGTTAACCCCTGTTCCTCTAAAATACCGTTCCAGGTATTGAAAGAATCCGTGGGCCTCGCTTCTGCATAAGGCTAAAGCGCAGTCAGTTCGATTTGTCGTACGATTTGTGCGCGTTTGCCGCAAGGCTGTCGCGTCGCCAACGTTCGATGTTATTGGCGAGACGTGTCGCGGTCCGTCAAGGCAGCGGTATGTTGCAGTTGCGCCGGCAGGTTCGGCTCCCAGGCTTCGAGGTCCTCGGTCGGATAGAGCCCGAACGCATAGAGAACCCGCTTCAGGCGGCTCATGAAACCGGGACGCGGCACGTTCGGTAGCGTTCCGGCTGCGGGGTTACCGGTCTGGCCAAGATAGTTGTGTCTGAAATCGCGCTGCGAAATCCCCCACTTCATCAGGAACTCGCGGCTGCCGCGATTGCGACGAATACGGCCAGTCGTGCGGCAACCGAAGTGATAGATGCGGCTCGCGCCAACCGAGCGAAATACCCGGCAGCCGACAAGCCACAGCTTTATCAGGAAGTCGTCGTCGCTGCTCATGCCCGGCCCGAATTCGATGCTGTAGCCGCCGACCCGCAGCCAGAGCTCACGACTCACGAGCGTCGGCTGCAATGCGACGCCATCCCGGTCAACCGTGTCCATGTTCGCCGCAAAGTCCAGCAATCGCGCCTCATTGAAATCGGCCGGGCCGGTGCCGAAGTGCGCGACCGTCACGAGCGCGTTGCCGGTATCGGTCGGCTCGATCATCGTGGATGCCAGATAGGCCGGCGTATTCCCGAGCCCACGCAGCGCGTCGACAAACGCGGTGTCCCACCCCGGCGTGCAGTACATGTCGTCGTTCATATACAGAAGCCACTCGTGGGATGCAAGGCGTGCGATGTCGTTGACCGCGATACATACGCCAACGTTGCCCTTGCTCCAGGTGTGTCGAATGCCCTGCTCGCGGACCCATTCGAGCGTGCCGTCACTGCCGTCGTTGACGTGCACGAGAATTTCATGCTCATGCGCGGAGTGGCGCCGGATGCTGTCGATGCACAGTTTCAGATACGGCAGATTATTCCAGGTCGGAATCAGGATGCTGAACATGTCGATTCGAATGATTAAGCGGTTGACACGGCGTCGGCGCGATCGGTGATCGCCAGCAGCACGGCGACCATGGTCGCATAGAAAGCCACCGTGCCTTTCAGGTCGAAAGTCTCCACCGTCAAGCCAAAAATAAAGAACATCAGAACGAACGAAAGTCCCATGAGCGCCGTACGACGCACCGTGCCCGACGCGGCCCCCAAACGGCGCGCGAAAAAGAGTGCGGGTACGACGTAGATGCCAAGCAACGCAATGCCGCCCACGATGCCGAAATTGACCGTATAGGCCAGCAATTGGTTGTGCGTCTCACCGATGCCGAATTGCGCCGCAAGCGGCGTGAGCGCACCTTGCCGGGCAAGCTCGGGCATCGCATTGCGAAAGCCTTCGCCGCCGAGGCCCAGCACCGGGTGCTGGCGAATCAGCGTAAATGCCACGTCGTAGAGCTGCAGCCGGATTCCAACCGCCGTATCGCGTTCCCCGCGCGTGTACTGCGCCAAATCGGACGACACCATGTCGACACGCTCGCGCACCGAACCGGACAGGCCGTAGACGAGCGCAAGCAGCGCCGCAACGGCAACGGGCGCCAGCACGTTCCAGCGCAAGGACTTGCCGCGGCCGCGCTCCCACAGAATCAGCACGGCCATGGGCGGAATCGCGGCCCATCCGCCGCGCGAACCCGTAAGCAACGAAACCGCGAGGCCTGCAAAAATACCTGCGATCTTGAGTACGCGCAAAAGCACCGGGTCCTTGCGCCACCAGTTCAGCGAAAGCGCCGACAGCACGGCAAACGCAAGCGCGATGTCCCCGAAATGAATCGGATTGAGAAACTTGCTGCTAACCCGGCCATCACCCCAGTCGCGCGACATGAACAGGATGATCACCAGGGTCGACAGCGCGCCAAGCGTAAAGGAAAGATCCGCCCGCGCGAAGACCCGCTGCGGCGCGCGTCGCAGGGCGAGAAAAAGCGGAACGGCGAGAAGAAACCGCGACGGAGAATCCCAGTCCCGGAGGGACACGTGGCCGTGCAGGAGCGTGCTCAGCACCACGGCGACAAGCGGCCCGGCCAGCGCGACACAGACGGCCAGCCCAAGATACCTGGGGCGCGCGTAACGCGCGTCACCATAGGGTGCGCCGGAACGCCGCCAGCACAACACGGCAAGCGAAAGAGCCGACGCGATGATCGACATGGCGCTCGCGCCGCCATTCAGAAACATTGCTACAGACGGAAATGTCAGCAGAAAAAGCGCAATCAACCAGTCACCGTGCACCGTCTGTTGTTTGTCAGTTTTAACGGATGTCGGCATTATGATTTTCTATTATCGGTAAAGATACTTGACCCCAGCGCAATTTTTACGCGTCTCAAGCCGGATGAGAAGCCTGACATTGTACTCACACATGAGTTGCTCAAACGAATTGTAAGTCTTGCAGGAGCGGCGCGAGCCGCACCGTCAGCTGATACCGCCCCAGTCCCCGGGCAAGGGCCGCCGCCATGTTAGACCTGGCGCCCACCCGTGGACAAGAATTAGGACAAGGCCCGTGTTTCAGCAGCCCCGCCCGAGCACTTCATGGTTTGCGCTTGCCGACTGGCTGGACAACGCGGTCGCCAGGTCCGTCAACATTCCGTATGCGGGTGTACCGCACGAACCAGACGTATTTCTCAACGGCAACAGTCGCATCAAGATTGCGAAGAAGTACCTGCACAAGAGCATGCTGCTGGGCGCGCGCCGGCAGCTTCGACGCGAACGGCCGCATCTCGACGGCTCGCAGCGTGTGCTGTGGCTTTACGCCAAGCGGAACTTCGGCGATGCGACGATGGACATGGCGGGCCGCGCGCTGCTCAAAAACACGGGTGTTTGCCTCGACCTCCTCACATTGCCGTCGCAGGTTCCGCTTTTCGGAGAAGACGACATATTCGGCACGGTATACGGCGACCCGCTCGACGTCGACGCGAACCTGTACGACGCGATACTGCTGTCCGAATACAACCTGCAGTCGATCCGCCTGAAGGCACGCTACTTTCCCATACTGCCCCATGCGTGCCTGTACCAGTACTTCAATGGACCCGATCGCAATCAGACCTGCTTTAGCTATGCGAGCGTGAACGACGTCTTCTCGCTTGGCTACAACGCCCGCGAGCTGGCTTCGATCAGCAAGCCCTATCTGTCCAGCTGCGACGCGACGCGCGACTCGGTGCGCCCTCTGCTTCCTGCGCAACCGTTCATCGCACTCGCCGCAGGCGGCGCGGACCCCAACCGGACGTACCACCGCTGGCCGGAATTCGTCGAAATGATGAGCCGCTGCGACGACGCTCGCATACCTAAGGAAATTGTCGTGCTCGGCTCGGATAACGGCACGGAAATCGCGCAGGATCTGCGCGCGCGCCGGGCAACGTGGCGATCCGCTCGCTCACCGGCAAGCTGGCGTTCCTGCAGGCACGGGAGATCGTCGCGCACGCCGCGCTGTTTGTCGGCGCCGATGGCGGACTCATGCACGTCGCCCATAGCACGTCCACGCCAAGCGTTTCGCTGTTCTCGCACCGCGAACCGCCCTATCTGCGATTGACCGAGGCATGCCATTCCATCGGCCTGCAATGCGGCGGCAACGTCGACACCATCGAGCCCGCGCAGATCATGGACGCCGTACGCCAGCAACTGACCGCGCATCGGCTTTCGCCTTCCTGCGCCGACTAACGGATCAAAACCCGGCTCAAACCCAGGCTCAAACCCAGGCTCAAACCCGGGCTCACGGCCGCGCATCCTCGCACGCGCCGGATAGCGCCATCGGCGCTCGCCGGATCACCGCTGCGGCGTGCGCAACCTCGCGCGCCGCAGCGTCACACTCGCCGCCACGGTCACATCAAGCAGCGCTTTGCTGATACTGGATCCGGTGCAGGTGCGCGTACAGCCCGCCATTCTCGAGCAACTGCTGGTGTGAGCCGGATTCGACAATGTGGCCGCTATCCATCACGAGGATGCGATCCGCGCGCTCGATCGTCGACAGACGGTGTGCGATCACGAGCGTCGTGCGCCCCTGCATCAGCGTTTCAAGCGCCGCCTGCACATGGCGCTCCGATTCCGAATCGAGCGCCGACGTCGCTTCGTCGAGGATCAGGATCGGTGCGTCCTTGTAAATGGCACGCGCGATGGCGAGGCGCTGGCGCTGCCCGCCCGAGAATTTCATTCCGTTGTCGCCGATCAACGTGTCCATGCCGTCAGGAAGCGACGAGACCGTCTCCCACAGGTTCGCGGCACGCAGTGCGCGCTGCACGCGCTCGCGATCCGCCGTTTCACCATAGGCGACGTTGTTTGCGACCGTATCGTTGAACAGCACCACGTCCTGGCTCACCATCGCGAACTGTCGGCGCAACGCATGCACGTCGTAGTCGGTAATCGGCACACCGTCGACGAGCACCTCACCGCCGGTCGGGTCGAAAAAGCGCGGCAAAAGATTCACGAGCGTCGTTTTGCCACTACCCGACGGACCTGCGAGCGCCACCATCTCGCCAGGCTTCACCCGGAACGACACATGGTCAAGCGTCGCGCGATGGCTCGCACCATAGGCGAACGAAACATCGCGGAACTCCACCTCGCCGCGCGCGCGCTCGAGCGACTTGCCGCCGCCAGCGGGCTCCGGTGGTTCGTCGATCAGCCCGAAAATCAGCTCGGCCGCGGTCATCCCGCGCTGCAGCGGCTGGTTCACGTCGATCAGGTGCTTGAGCGGCGAGATCACGAGTAGCATCGCCGTGACGAACGCGACAAACCCGCCGACCGTCGTCTGGTCATTCGACGCCTGCACGACCGCAATGGTGATGACGATCGCCAGCGCGATCGACGCAAGGAACTGCGTGAGTGGCTGCGCGAGCCCGCCCGAGACCGTCATGCGCATCTGGTAGCCGCGCAACCGGCGGCTCATCTCGCCGAAGCGATCCTCTTCGTACTGCTCGCCATTGTGAACCTTGATGACCTTGTGGCCGCCGACGGTCTCCTCGACGATATAAGACAGCTCGTTCGTCAGCGACTGATGCTCGCGGTTCAGACGCCGCAGACGCCGGTTGATCTTGCTGACGAGCCAGCCGATGCCCGGCAGCAGCACCGCGACGATCAGCGTGAGCCGCCAGTTCAGGTAAAACAGGTAACCGAGCAGGAACACCACCGTCAGCGAATCGCGCACGAGCGTGACCAGCACGCCGAGCAGCACGCCCAGAATCTGGTTGACTTCGAAGACGATCGCGTTGATCACCGTACTCGCGGTTTCGCGCTGGAAGAACCCGACACTTGCGTGAATCATCCGCTCGAACATCTTGAGCCGCAGTGCGAGCAGCACGCGGTTCGACACGTATTGCAGCAGATAGCCGGATGCATATTGCGCAACGCCGCGTACGAGCGACAGCCCGATGACCGCGACCGGCACCAGCCACTTCGCCTTCGGATCGCCCCGCGTGCCGAAGCCGTGATCTAGCAACGGCTTGAGCAGCGCGGGAATGCCAGCCTCGGTGGCGGCCACCACGGCCATCGACACCACGCCGGCGATGAGCACCCAGACAAGGGGCTTCAGATACGGCCACAGCCGGCGCCCGATCTGCACCGGCGACGACTTCGTGCCGGAACCGACCGGCTTGCTCAGGGTTGATTTCCCGCCCAAAATGCCCTCGAAAAAATGCGGATGAAGCGTTCCGCCCGCAGGCGGACAAACAAGTACGCCATTGTAAACGCTCGGCCAATGCGGCGATGAACTGGTTCTCCCGGGCGATGTTCGCGCGCCTTGCGGACAGTCAGCGTGAGCGCCGTCACCCGCCACCCGCGCACGGTGTACTGGCGCAAATTTTGTATATACTCCTCGTTTTCGCGTCGGCACGAACGTGCGCCGATGAACCATTTACAACGCCAGAACCGGCTCCGATCGGTTTTCAGCGCGATATCCAGCGGTCGGTATCCGGCGGAATCCCGCGGTATTCGGCCCCTTTTTCGAGCCTTCGCAAGCCAGCGCCGATGAGTGACATCGCCAAATCCGATGCGATCAGTGTCATCGTCATCGTCAAGAACGAAGCACTCGATATTCGGGAGTGTCTTGCATCGGTCCATGGCTGGGTCGACGAAATCGTCGTACTCGACTCGGGCAGCACGGACGGCACCCAGGCAATCTGCCGCGAGTTCGGCGCAACGGTCGTCGAAACGGACTGGCCCGGCTTCGGGCCGCAGAAACAGCGCGCGCTCGAAACGGCGCGCGGGCCCTGGATTCTCTCGCTCGATGCCGACGAACGCGTTTCCCCAGCGCTGCGCGATGAAATTCTGGCGAGCGTAAAAGCGAACGCCGCCGACCTGTTCCAGCTGCCCCGCCGCTCGAACTACTGCGGGCAGTGGATACACCACTCCGGCTGGTCGCCCGATTATGTGACGCGGCTCTTTCGCCGCGACGCCGCCCGCTTCTCGAACGATCTCGTTCATGAACGCGTGCTCTACTCGCCCAATTCGAACATCGCCACGCTTTGCGAACCGTTGCTTCACTACAGCTTTCGCGACTTCTCCGACGTGCTTGGCAAGATCGACAGCTATTCGAGCTACGGCGCAACGCAGGGCGCGGTGCGCGGCAAGCGCGGCGGCCTCGGCAAAGCACTGATGCACGGGTTCTGGACCTTCGTGCGCACCTGGATCATCCGACGCGGGTTCCTTGACGGCAAGATGGGCCTCGTGCTCGCGATTTCCAACGCCGAAGGCACCTACTACCGTTACCTGAAGCTGATGCTGCTCGATACGAAACAGCCTGCGGCCACCTCCCCCGATGACCGCGCGAGCAGCCAATGAACGGGCCGCGCGACATGCTGATTTCCGTGGTCGTCAGCACTTATAACCGGCCCGACGCACTTGAGCGCGTACTGTCCGCCTGCGCCGCGCAGACCGACACGAACTACGAAATCATCGTCGCCGACGACGGTTCAACCGGCTCGACGCGCGAGACCGTTGGACGCTGCGCGCAGGCCAGCACGGTACGCATCGACCACGTCTGGCAGGAAGACGACGGGTTCCGCGCCGCCGAGATTCGTAACAAAGGGATTGCGAAGTCCCGTGGCGACTACGTGATCTTTCTGGATGGCGATTGCGTTCCACAGCACGACTTCGTACAGCGACACCGGCAACTCGCCACCGAGCACGTCGTCGTCACAGGCAGCCGGATTCTGCTCGACGAAACGCTGACGCAACAGGTCATCGACCGGAAGCTCTCGTTGCCGGACGAAGGCCCCGGCTTCTGGGCACGGCAGCGCATGGGCGGCCATGTCAACAAGATCGCGCCGCTCTTCATCAAACTGCCGGACCACAAATGGCGCGACATCGACCATTTCAAATGGCGCGGCATCAAGAGTTGCAACATGAGCGCGTGGCGCTGCGATCTGGAGCGCGTGAACGGATTCGACGCCAGCTTCGTCGGCTGGGGGCATGAGGATGCCGATCTTGTGATCCGGCTCGCCAATTGCAACGTGCACCGCAAGCTCGGCGCATACGCCACAGAGATATTCCACCTGTGGCACCGGGAGCAGCCGCGCACGCAGGAAAACTCCAACTATGAGCGCGTCAAGGCGCGCATCGCGGACGGCACGGTGCGCGCCGCGCGCGGTCTGGCAGAGCTGCCGCTATAGGCGACTCGCCGCCGTGCATGGCAAGTCGCCACGCGCTCCGACCGAAGCCCTGCTGCGGGCCCCGTCTTTCTCAGTACACGATCTCGATGGAACTACCGGCCAGTTCGCTGCGCAGCGCCGCGAGCAGGTCGTCGGTGGGTTTGACGCGCCATGCGTCGCCCAGCCGGACCTCGCCTTCCGCGCGTTCGTTGCGATAGGCGATCTGCACCGCGAGCCCGTTCGGAATCACCGCGTGGCTGCGCTCGCGATCGCGGCCATAGCCGCCGCCCTCGCGGCCGCCGCGCGCGCGTGCCGGCTCGGCGGGCGCGGGCAGCGTGTCATCGGGTTTCGCGCGATGCGCCTCCAGCACGGCGCGCAGCGCGTGCACGTCGGCGTTGCCGTTCACCTGCAGTTTCACGGCCTGCGCATAGCGGCTGCGCGCACGCTCCAGATCCATCACCGTGTCCACGGTGAAACGGATGCCGCCCGTGAAGGCGTCGTTGCGCGCGCCGCCCTGCACGACCAGCAGTTCGTCTTCCTTGAAGAGCGCCTTGTGCGCCTCGTACTGCTCGTTGAAGACCGTCACTTCGCACTGTCCGGAGCCGTCGTCGAGCAGCGCGATCAGCATCTTGCCGCGCTGGGTCATCTGCGTGCGCAGCGAGGCGATCACGCCCGCGATGAGCTTGTCGCGCCCTTCCTTCAGCTCGCCGATCTTCTGGCGCACGAAGCGGCGCACTTCGTCCTTGTAGGCGTCGAACAAATGCCCGGAGAGATAGAAGCCGAGCGCCCCCTTCTCTTCCTGAAGCTTGCGTTTTTCCGGCCAGGCCGCCTCGTCGACGAGTTCGTGCGCGGCCAGCGGCGCATCGCCCATGTCGAAGAGGCCCGCCTGCATGGCGTTGGCGCTCGCCTGGTCGGCGGCTTCCATCGCGAGCGGCACGGACGCGAGCAGTTGCGCGCGATTCGCGTGGATGGTGTCGAACGCGCCCGCGCGGATCATCGCTTCGATCGTGCGGCGGTTCACGACGCGCCGGTCGATCCGCTCGCAGAAGTCGAACAGATCCTTGAAGAGTCCGCCCTCTTCACGCGCGCGCAGAATCTCTTCGATGGCGTTCTGGCCGCTGCCCTTGATTGCGCCCAGGCCATAGCGGATCGTGCGCGAGCGCGCGCCAACGACCGCGGGATCGAAATCGGCGACCGGCTCGAAGCGGTACGCCGATGCATTGACGTCGGGCGGCAGCACCTTCATGCCGTTCGCGATGCAGTCCTCGAAGAGGATCTTCACCTTGTCGGTGTCGTCCATGGCGAGCGACATGTTGGCCGCCATGAATTCCGCCGGATGGTGCGCCTTGAGCCATGCGGTGTAGTACGCAAGCAGCGCATAGGCGGCCGCGTGCGACTTGTTGAAGCCGTAGCCCGCGAACTTCTCCATCAGGTCGAAGATCTCGTCGGACTTCTCGCGCGTGAGCCCGTTCGTCGCGGCGCCCTTGGCGAAAATCTCGCGATGGGTGGCCATCTCCTCGGCCTTTTTCTTGCCCATCGCGCGGCGCAGCAAGTCGGCGCCGCCCAGCGAGTAGCCGCCGATGATCTGCGCCATCTGCATCACCTGCTCCTGATAGACCATGATGCCGTAGGTCTCTTTCAGGACGGGTTCGACGCGCGGATCGGGATACTCCACCACTTCACGGCCGTGCTTGCGCGCGCAGAAGCTCGGGATCAGGTCCATCGGGCCCGGCCGGTACAGCGCCACGAGCGCGATGATGTCCTCGAAGCGGTCGGGCTGGGCGTCTTTTAGCATGCCCTGCATGCCGCGGCTTTCCAGCTGGAACACGGCGACCGTGTTCGCCTTCTTGAGGATCTGGAACGACGGCGCGTCGTCGAGCGGCACTTGCGCGAGCGACCAGTCTTGCTTCGACGGGTCGAGCCTACGGATATAGCGCTCGGCCCAGTCGAGGATCGTCAGCGTCGTGAGGCCCAGAAAGTCGAACTTCACGAGGCCGACGGCTTCCACGTCGTCCTTGTCGTACTGGCTCACGACGCCGCTTTCGTCGCCCTGCGTGTAGAGCGGGCAGAAGTCCGTGAGCTTGCCCGGCGCGATCAGCACGCCGCCCGCGTGCATGCCGACGTTGCGCGTGAGGCCCTCCACGAGCTGCGCGAGGTCGAGCAGCTGGTGCACTTCGTCTTCGTTGTCGTAGCGCTCCTGCAGGAGCGGCTCTTCCTTCATCGCATCGGCGATCGTGACGTGCTTGCCGGGCTTGAACGGAATGAGCTTCGCCACGCCGTCCGTGAAGTTGTAGCCGAGGTCGAGCACGCGGCCGATGTCGCGCACGGCCGCCTTCGCGGCCATGGTGCCGAACGTCGCGATCTGGGAAACGGCGTCCGCGCCGTACTTCTCCTTCACGTACTGGATCACGCGGTCGCGGCCGTGCTGGCAGAAGTCGATGTCGAAGTCGGGCATCGACACGCGTTCCGGATTCAGGAAACGCTCGAACAGCAGGTTGTAGCGCAGCGGATCGAGGTCGGTGATGCCGAGCGCGTAGGCGACGAGCGAGCCCGCGCCCGAGCCGCGGCCCGGCCCGACCGGCACGCCGTTGTTCTTCGCCCAGTTAATGAAGTCCGCGACGATCAGGAAGTAGCCGGGGAAGCCCATCTTGACGATGGTTCCGCACTCGAATTCCAGACGCTCGTAGTAACGCGCGCGCTCCTGCTCACGCTCCGCTTCGTCCGGGTACAACTGCTCGAGCCGCTTTTCGAGCCCCTCTTTCGAGAGCTGCACGAGGTAGTCGTCGAGCGAGAGACCGTCCGGCGTCGGGAAGAGCGGCAGCTTCGGCTTGCCGAGTTCGAGCGTGAGATTGCAGCGCTTCGCGATTTCGACCGTGTTCGCCACCGCCGACGGAATATCGGCGAAGAGCGCCGCCATTTCCGCTTGCGACTGGAAGCGCTGCAGCGTCGTGAAGCGCTTCTGGCGGCGCGGATTCGCGAGGATGTCGCCCTCCGAGATGCACACGCGCGCTTCGTGCGCGGTGTATTCCTCGGTCTGCATGAACTGCATGGGATGCGTGGCGACCACCGGCAGGTTCAGGTCCGCCGCCAGCGCAACCGCCTGCTGGACGTACGGTTCGCCGCCCGGCTGGCCGCAGCGTTGCAGTTCGATATAGAAGCCGTTCGGGAACAGCTTCGCCCAGCGCTGTGCGTGACGCTTCGCGCTTTCGGTGTTGCCCGCCGCGAGCGCGAGACCGATATCGCCCTGTTGCGCGCCCGAGAGCGCGAGCAGCCCCTCTCCGAGGCCCGCTTCGAGCCACGCGACATCGATTTCCGCGCGACCGCGGTGCTGGTTCGTGAGCCACGCCTTCGAAAGCAGCTCGCAGAGGTTCAGGTAACCGCGCTTGTCCTTCACGAGCAGCAAAAGACGCGAAGGCTTGTCGCGATTGTCAGGATTCATGACCCAGACGTCGCAACCGGCAATGGGTTTGATCCCTTTGCCGCGCGCTTCCTTGTAGAAACGAACGAGACCGAATGCGTTGGCGAGGTCGGTAAGCGCGAGCGCCCCCTGGCCGTCTTTCGCCGCCGCCTTGACGAGGTCGTCGAGGCGCACGATGCCGTCGGCAATCGAAAATTCGGAGTGGATGCGAAGATGAACGAAGCGGGGATCTGACATGGGCGCCATTGTAACTCCAGCCTCACGCGAATTCGGACCGCCCGGGCGACGTTGGCCGTCTGGACAAGCCCTCCCAGGCCCGCGGGCAAAGCTGGGGCGAACCTGGCCGAACCTGGACCAGGCGCCACGTCGCGAAGCCGGGTTGAGGGATAATGGCGAATTGCGCCCGCCGCCCGGTCCAACTCAGAAAGCCGGACGCCACGGGCAAGTCTCAACGGTTTTCCTCATGCGCATCCTCAATCTCTCCGCCTACCAGTTCGCGACGCTCGACAAACTCGCCGAATGGCGTCCGCTCGTGCTCGAACGCTGTCAGTCACTCGATTTACGGGGCACGATCCTGCTAGCGCCGGAGGGCATCAATCTGTTCGTCGCCGGCGACGAAACCGCCGTGCGCGCCTTCATCGACTACATCCGGCACGATCCGCTCTTCGAAGGCAAGTTCGCGACGCTGCAGTTCAAGGAAAGCTTCTCGGAAACGCGTCCGTTCAAGCGCATGCTCGTGCGCCTGAAACGCGAGATCATCACGATGAAGAAGCCCGCGATCCGCCCCGAAGAAGGCCGCGCGCCGTCTGTCTCACCGGTCGCGCTCAAGGCCTGGCTCGACCGCGGCCACGACGACGAGGGCCGCCCGGTCGTCATGCTCGACACGCGCAACGCTTTCGAAGTCGACGTGGGCACGTTCGATCAGGCGCTCGACTACCGCATCGACAGGTTCAGCGAATTCCCCGGCGTGATCGAGGCGAACCGGGCCGATCTCGAAGGCAAGACCGTCGTGTCGTTCTGCACGGGCGGCATCCGCTGCGAGAAGGCCGCGATCCACATGAAGGAAGTGGGCATCGAACACGTCTACCAGCTCGAAGGCGGCATTCTCAAGTACTTCGAGGAAGTGGGCGGCGCGCACTATCGCGGCGACTGCTTCGTGTTCGACCAGCGCACCGCGCTCGATCCGAAACTCGCGCCGTCCCCCACCGTGCAGTGCCTCTCGTGCGGCGCGGCCGTGACGCCCGCCGGGCTGGCGTCGCCGCTCTATGTCGCGGGCAAGACCTGCCCCGCCTGCCATCCGGCGCGCGAAGGCGACGCCTCGGCGCAAGCCAACGCAAACCCACAAGAGCGCCTGAGCCCGCACGAGCGTGACTGACACCCGCCGCGCAGCACCATCCGGCCCTCTGTCCTATCGCGGACGCTTCGCGCCCTCGCCGACCGGCCCGCTCCATTTTGGCTCGCTCGTCTCGGCGCTCGCGAGCTGGCTCGACGCACGCGCGCACGGCGGCACGTGGCTCGTGCGCGTCGAGGACATCGACGGCCCGCGCACCGTGCCCGGCGCCGACCTCGACATCCTCGCGACGCTCGAACGCTTCGGCTTTCACGCCGACGAACCGCCCGTCTGGCAAAGCGCGCGGATCGAGCGCTATCGCACGGCGCTCGACGCGCTGATCGCGGCGGGCCACGTGTATCCGTGCGGCTGCACGCGCAAGGAAATCGCCGATTCGCAACTGCTCACGCATCAGCGCAACACCACGCTGATCTACCCCGGCACCTGCCGCGACGGCCTGCACGGCAAGCCCGCACGCGCCTGGCGCCTGCGCGTGCCTGATGACACCCACCCGGACAAACACGCGGACACACATGCGAGCGCGCCCGCGCACTCAGCCGTGATCCGCTTCGACGATCGCTGGCAAGGTCCGCAGTCGCAGAATCTCGCGACCGAAGTGGGCGACTTCGTGCTGCTGCGCGCGGATGGGCAGTGGGCGTACCAGCTTGCGGTGGTGGTCGACGACGCCGAGCAGGGCATCACGCACGTCGTACGCGGCGCGGATCTGCTCGATTCGACGGCGCGCCAGATCTGGCTGCAACGCTGCCTTGGCGTGCCGACGCCCGCCTGGCTGCACGTCCCGGTCGTGACGAATGCGGACGGCGAAAAGCTGTCGAAGCAGACCGGCGCGCAGGCGCTCGATCCCGAGCATCCGCTCGATGCGCTGATCGCGGCGTCCCGGCATCTGGGGCTCGCGCTGCGCGACCCGGCACCTGTAACGCTCGAAGCATTCCAGGCCGACGCCATCGACGCCTGGCAGCGCCGGCTCGCGCAATTACCGGCCGCCTGAACGCAGCGATGTGAGCAGCGGCAGCG
>NZ_JBHSMP010000019.1:98392-166794 GCF_042655705.1 Paraburkholderia denitrificans
TGTTAATGTGTTGATCAGCCGGAAAAAATCAGTTCGACGAAGACGACGAAGGCTTGTTGCGCCACGACGCTCCGAGCCCGCCCAGCAGGGCGGCCAGCGGCTGCTTCGACTGCGGCTTTTGCGGCGAGCCGTTGTTCGACGCGGAGCGTTCCTCGGCGGCCTTGCGCGCCACCGGCGACGGCTCGTAGGGCTTCAGGAAGAAATCGTCGACGGGCTGCGCGCGGTGATGCGGCCGCTCGTACGACGTCGTGCGGCGATGGCCGTGCGCTGAGCGCTCGCCGCCACGTTCGCCGCGCTCGTGGCGCGGGCGGCTGCCGCCGTCGTGATGCGCGACCGGCGTATCGATCGTAAGACGCTCCACGGGCAGCGAGCGCTTGATGAGCTTCTCGATGTCGACCAGCTGCTTCTTCTCGTTCGGACTGCACAGCGAGAGCGCGTCGCCCGACGCGCCCGCGCGGCCCGTACGGCCGATGCGGTGCACGTAGTCTTCGGCGTTGAACGGCAGGTCGAAGTTGATGACGGCGGGCAGCTCCGCGATGTCGAGGCCGCGCGCGGCCACGTCGGTCGCCACCAGCGCTTCGATGTCACCGCGCTTGAAGGCGTCGAGCGCCTGCATGCGCTCGCTTTGCGAGCGGTCGCCGTGAATCGCCGCGGCGACGATGCCCTGCTTCTCGATCAGGCGCGCAAGACGGCTCGCGCCGATCTTGCTGTTGCAGAACACGATGACCTGTTTCAGGCCGCGCTCGCGGATCAGTTGAACGACCGCGCCGGCCTTGTCGCCCTCGGCGACTTCGAAAACGATTTGCGTGACGTTCGTGGCTGTCGAATTGCTGCGCGCGACTTCGATGGTCTGCGGCGTGCGCAGATACGTGGCGGCGAGCTTCTTGATTTCCGGCGAGAACGTCGCCGAAAAGAGCAGCGTCTGACGCTCCTTCGGCAGCAGGTTCAGGATGCGCTGCAGGTCCGGCAGGAAGCCCATGTCGAGCATGCGGTCGGCTTCGTCGAGGACGAGCATCTGCACCTGGCCGAGGTTCGTGGTCTTCTGCTGGACGTGGTCGAGCAGGCGGCCCGGCGTCGCGATCAGGATTTCGACGCCGCGGCGCAGCTCGTCGGACTGCGGATTCATGTCGACGCCGCCGAACACCACCGCGCTGCGCAACTGCGTGTGCTCGGCGTACGAGCGCACGTTCGCGGCAACCTGGTCGGCCAGTTCGCGCGTGGGGGTGAGGATCAGCGCGCGCACCGGATGGCGCGCGGGCGAGGCGCTCGTGTTCGCGCCGGGCAACAGACGCTGGATGATCGGCAGCGAGAAGCTCGCGGTCTTGCCGGTGCCGGTCTGCGCAGCGCCCATCACGTCGCGGCCCGTGAGGACGACGGGGATCGCCTGCGCCTGGATCGGCGTAGGCGTCGTGTAGCCCTGCTGCTCGATTGCCTTCAGGATTTGGGGTGCAAGGCCAAACTGGTCGAAGGTCGCAGTGGTGGGCTTGACGTCGGTGTCGGACATGGTGGCTTCGCTATAAAGGCGCCTGAGCGCATGGCGCGGCGGCACTCACGGCCGGGCGCCTCGACGGGGTGCAATCGCGGGGCGCAGTCGCGGGGCACAGTCGCAACTGGCAACTCGCAGCCCGGCGGGCCGCGAGGCGTACGCCTGGCACAGGTCACCGGCGTACAGCCGGGGTAACGCTTCCGCGCCGGCAATCCGGCCCGGAGGCTGGGTTGCGCGCACTACCGCTGTACTACCCTGCGTGCGCGACGACCCCGGCTCTCATCCGGCAGCCGCGGCGGCCTTTTGCGGCCGGCGCACGTCGCCGAAAGCGCGGTATTGTAGCACCCTGGCATAAATCCTGATGGCAGCGCGCCCGGGCTTCTGCCCGCGAGCGCCTGTGCGCGTCCGCGGATCCCCGGGTGCGCGCAGCGCCGCCCGAATCCTCCGCGCAGCCGTGCCGCATATTACCGGCCCAACATGACGGAAAATCGTCGCTCGCGAGGCGGGCCTGACGAGTCGGCCTGGCTTCAGCGCATGATCGTCGCGCAACCGGCGAGCATCGGCGCCGCGTTGTCGCCAGCCGAGGCGTCGTAGAGATCGGCGCGCGGGCCTTTCGTCCACCAGGTATAACGGCCAGCCTGATATTTCACGCCCGACGCCGCAATGGTTTCGACGAACAGCAGGCGCTGTCCCTGCACCGGCACCACCGCAAAGCTCTGGCCGTTTTTCGCGTTGATATAGGCAACCTTGAAGGTCCGGCCGTTGGCGCAGGTATAGCTGAACGCCTGGCGGGCCTGCGTCTGGATCTCAGGAACGTTCAGCGGCGCGGCTTGCGCTTGCGCCATCACGCCGCAGGCCAGCGCGAGGCTTGCTGCGCGAAACGCCCAACCCGCAATCCGTTTGTTCTGCATGGGTTTCTCCGTGAGTGACGACGTGCGCCGCTTACGGTGCGGCACGTCAGGGATCGATAAGGGCGGCGCGGGCTTCGGGCGGCGCGGCGGCTGCATGGCCCACGCCTGCACGAGCGTCAGACCTGGCGACGCGATGCGGCACGGCATGCGTGCGACTCGCCGCGCCCTGCTGGCGAACATTCGCTGCGCGTCACCCTGAGCGCTGCGCCCGGAGCCGCGCTGCGACGCTCAGTCGGTCGGTCGGTCGGCCGCTCAGCCCCTGGCTCACTCCGCCGCGCCACCCGACACCGGCCGCACCGCCGCTGCCACCGCGCGGGCGCGAGCGCGCGCTTCCTCGATATCGGCACCGGTCGCGAGCGCAACGCCCATGCGGCGCTTCACGAAACTCTCCGGCTTGCCGAACAGACGCAGATCCGAACCCGGCACCGCGAGCGCCGCGGCAACGCCTTCGAACGCGATCCCGCGCTCTTCGCGCCCGCCGTAGATAACCGCCGACGCGCCCGGACCGCGCGCCGTCGTATCGACGGGCAAGCCGAGGATCGCGCGCGCGTGCAGTTCGAACTCCGAGAAGCGCTGCGACGCGAGCGTGACGAGCCCGGTATCGTGCGGACGCGGACTCACTTCCGAGAACCACACGTCATCGCCGCGCACGAACAGCTCGACGCCGAAAATCCCGCGCCCGCCGAGCGCCTCGGTCACCTTGTGCGCGATCTCGCGCGAGCGTTCGAGCGCCTTCGGGCTCATCGGCTGCGGCTGCCACGATTCGACGTAGTCGCCGTCCACCTGCAAGTGGCCGATCGGATCGCAGAAATACGTCTCGACTTTCCCGCTCACCGGATCGATGGCGCGCACGGTCAGCTGGGTGATCTCGTAGTCGAATTCGACGAAACCCTCGACGATCACCCGCCCGTAGTTCACGCGGCCGCCCGCGAGCGCGTACAGCCAGGCGGCTTCGACGTCGGCGTCGCTGCGCAACACCGACTGCCCCTTGCCCGACGACGACATCACCGGCTTCACGACGCACGGGTAGCCGACCTTCGCGATGCCCGCCTTCAGTTGTTCGAGCGAATCGGCGAACGCGTACGGCGACGTGGGCAGGCCGAGTTCCTCGGCGGCGAGGTTGCGGATGCCCTCGCGGTTCATCGTGAGCTGCGCGGCGCGCGCGGCCGGGATCACCTCGGCGACGCCGGCGGCTTCGACGGCTGCGAGCGCGTCGGTGGCGATGGCCTCGATTTCGGGCACGACGAGATGCGGGCGTTCCGCTTCGATCACCGCGCGCAGCGCCTGCGGATCGGTCATGTCGACGACATGCGCGCGATGCGCGACCTGATGGCCCGGCGCATTCTCGTAGCGGTCGACGGCGATCACTTCGACGCCGAGGCGCTGCAGCGCGATGATCACTTCCTTGCCGAGCTCGCCTGCGCCAAGCAGCATGACGCGTGTGGCCGAGGCTGACAGCGGCGTGCCGATGCGGGTGCCGATCTGCATGATGTCTCCAGAATAACGATGGTGCTGTTCCATACGAGCGAGCGCCGATGTTAACACGCGGCCCAGGCGGCGCCGAGGCAGGGAGCGCACCGGCGCGGCGTGCGCTTCGACGTGCTTCGACCTGCCTGGACCTGCCTGGATCTGCCTCGACGTTTGGCTCGCGCGCATGACCGCTACTGCGTTACGCTTACGCCTTCGCCGATTACCAGGACCGAAGCGATGTCATTTCGCCTGAGCACGCGCCCGCACGGGCACCCTACCCTGCGCCTGATCGCATCGCGCGCGGCGCCGTTCGCACTCGCGCTGATGCTGGCTGCGTGCAAGATGCCCGTGCACACGGATGCCTCCGCACCGCCGTCCGATCCGTTCATCCCCGCCGCCACGCAGTTGCTCGACAACACGAAATGGCAGCTCACCGAATGGAAGGAGGCTAACGGCACGCTGCGCACGCTGCCCGGCGTGACTGCCTCGACGGCCGCTGCTCCCGCTGCATCCGCCACGACAGCCGCCGCAGCAGCAGCGAACCCGATCACGCTCGAACTGTCGACGGCGACCGGCCAGCGCCACGCCAGCGGCTTCTCGGGCTGCAACCGCTACGCGGGCACCTATGCGCTCAAAAACGGTCTGTTGTCGTTCGGTACGCTCGCGGGCACGCGCATGGCGTGCATCGGCACAGGCGGCGACATCGAGGGCGCCTACCTCGACGCCCTCAGCCGCATCACGCGCAGCGGCGTGCAAATGCACGCGCCACAAGCGCTGCTGCTGATCCTCGACAACGGTGACCGCCTGATCTTCACGCATCCGACCGACACCGCACCGGCGGCCCAGCCGAAGCAGTGATCGACCCGCGACCAACCCGCGCTTGACCCGCGCTTGAACCGCGCTTGAACCGCGATTGATCCGCGATTGATCCGCGCTTGACCCGTGCAAAGCCCGTGATCGCCTCGTAGCCCACGCGCGCACCGCACACCTGCGCGCCGTTTTGTCGGTTGCACACGGGCTGCGGCGGCCCGCACGCAGCGCCACCAGCAGAAGGCGAGCGTGGCGCCGCTGCAAACCGCGTATCGGCCCGGTCGGCCGAGCGGTTAAACTCCACGGGTTGCACTACTTCCATTCGTTGACCTCTGGCATGCACACGGTAGTTCCTGGCTGGTTCGGCGCCTCATCCATCTGGCTCATCCCTCTGATCTGGCATCTCGTCAGATCCGTGCTGCCCGGCGGCACGGGCCTGCGCGGGCCGGGCACGATCCGGCTCTGGCTGGGATTTCTCGGCGTACTCGTCGCGAGCTGCACGCTCGAAGCCACACTCATTCACATCAACGGGTTCAACGCGCTCGGGCAGGCGCTGGCGATGGGACTCGGGAAGCGCGTCGGCCATGTCGCCACGCCGCTCTCGATGATCGCGCTCTTCCTCGTGAGCCTGCCCTGGTTGTTCGATTCGCACTGGCGCAACATGCTCGCGCTCGCCGACGTTTCGCTCGGGCTCGGCCTGAACATTCGCGCGCGCCGCGACGATAGCGACGCGCCGCGCGGCGGACGGCAAAGCCGTCGCCCGGCAGACAGCGGCGCGGCATCGGCGCATGGCACCAGCGGCCTCTTTCCCCTTGATTCGCCGGCCACGCTCGATGGCTCGCGGCCCCGGCGCCCGACCCGGTGGCACCCACCCGCGACGGGCAAACGCACAATGGGCTCGACGAGCGCCACGGGCGCGGCAGCGGCGCGCGGCGAGGTGGCACGGGAGGTGCGGGAGGTGCGGGAGGTGCGCGAGACCGCGACGTGGCGTGTCGAACCGCGTCTGTCGGACACAGCGGATATCGCGCCTGACTCGGGTCTGAGCGAGCCCGCAGCGCCAGCAGGATGGCTGCACGAGATGCCCGCCGCCGCGCTCGCCGCGACGGGAGCGGCTGCGGCCATCGATGCGCGCGCACCGATGGCGCCCGCCGTATCGCCGCTCAAGCAGACGCCCGGCGGCAACACGCCGTGGCGCGCCGAACCGGTTCGGCCTCCGGTTTCGGGGGCGTACGCGAATGCCTCCAGCGTTTCGGCCGCGTCCGGTATCGCGCATGGCGTGCGCGGCGCAGCGGCAACGCCGCCGCTCGATGGAATCAAACCGCCCTTTGCCAGCCCGCTGCCGACCCGGCGCAGCGTCGCGCAGCCCGTCGCGGGCAACACGGCTGCGCGCGTTGCGGCATCCGTGGCGCCGCCGCGTCCGCCCAGGCCGCCACGGCCGTTCGTCTGGCCGACGAAAACCGCGCTCGCCGCGATGCAGGCGCAATCTGCCAACAAGCCGATGGCAACGACGCCCGCCGCGCGCCCGGTCGCTCCAAAGCCTGCAGCGCCGGTCGACGCTCAACCGAGCGTGCCGCTTTCGGACGACGTGCTCGAAACGCTGCGCTCGATCGACGAGAACACTGCGCGCTGGACGACGCTCGCGGGTGCGAGCCTCGCGCGCAGCACGGACGCTGACGGTCGTGCGCAGGCTACGGCCGCCCATCGCGAGCACGTGCCGGAGCCTCGGCTCCCGGGCGCCACGCAAGACAGCGCAGCGCAACCCGCTGATACGACGAGCGACGCAGCGAACGTGCACACGACGGTGGGACTGCTTCCGGCCACCCCCACCGAAGTGTGGAAACCGGAGCAGCACGTTGCCGCAGCGGCCGACGGCGAGGCGAATACGTCGCCAGCATTCGGCGTGTGGCAGGCCCACTCCGCAACCGAGGCCTTCACGGCGCATCCCGGTTCGCTCACGGCGATAGATGCGCCTCAGCCAGCACAACCAGCACAGCCAGCCGTGTCGCACGACGCAGCGCCGGTCGCCGCCTCGACTCCGAACGATCTGCACGACGCGCAAGAAGCGCAAGAAGCGCATGAAGCGCATGAAGCGCATGAAGCGCATGAAGCGCATGAAGCGCATGAAGCGCATGAAGCAGTGATCGTGCACGATCCGGCGAGCCTGTCATACGCGGAGCTCCCCACCACGGCAGCGTTCGTCGCTGCGCCCAACGCGGATGCGCAACCCCAAACACCGCCTGCCCACGCCGTGACGCCGGATGCATCGCCGTACGGCGCAAGCTGGCATCAGAGCGCGCCCGAAGCGGTTGCGCAGGACGATGCGGCCGATCCATTCGCGTTCGCTCAGTCGCCGCAACCCTCGTGGCCCACGACCGAGCATGGCCTTGCACCGTGGACCCTGATGGACGACGAGCCGGCCGACGAAGCCGCAGCGCCTCCATCGGCCCCAACACCCGCAGACGATTACGCAGCGTTTGCCCCCAGGCTCGCGGACCTGCCGACGCCCGCAGCTCCCGATACGGCCCACGCACCAGCCACGCCCGTGGCGAGCGAAACAATCGACGCAGACGAACCCGCCCTGCCCGCTTCCGAAACAGCCGCGACCGGCTCGAACATCGTGCGCTTCCCGCGCATCGCGCATGACACGCAGCGCATGACGGCTGAAGCCGCCGCGCCCGTCGCGGCGGGCGAGAGCGAGCGCGACCTCGGGCAGCGGATCGAAAGCACAGGCACGGCGAACGTTCCCGCGTGGCATGCCGCAGCGTCATTCGGCTGGCAAGCGACGCAGCCCGCGCTGGCAAGCGTGCTCGCAAACGCGCCGGTAGAAGTCGTGGCAGACGCGCCGCCGAGCATGGATGTGGCCGCAATCGCACCCGTGCCGATGCCGCCCGTGCCGATGCCGCCCGTGCTGATGCCGTTGAGCATGGATCTGGCGCCCGCGCCGTGGGAAATCCCGCTCCCGAACACGACGGACGCACTCAAGGCACCGGACGCACCGGACGCACCAGCAGCACCGAATGCAGCCGATGCAACGTACGCGGCCCCGGCCCCGGCCCCGGCCGCCGCCGAAGCGGCGCCTGAACCCGCTTCGCGCCAGCCGGTGCGCGGCCACGCGCCCACGACGTTCGCGTTCCAGCCGCTCGCCGCATCGACGGTCGACCTGCCCGGCCTCGATCTGCTCGAAAGCGCGTCCACGGACATCGACCCGGTCCCGGAAGCCGCGCTCGCCGAGACGGGCCAGCTGATCGAGCAGCGCCTCCAGGAGTTCAAGGTGCCGGTCACGGTGGTCGGCGCGTCGGCGGGCCCGGTCATCACGCGCTTCGAAGTCGAGCCCGCGCTCGGCGTACGCGGCAGCCAGATCGTCGGCCTCATGAAGGACCTGTCGCGCGGCCTCGGTCTCACGTCGATCCGCGTGGTCGAAACGATCCCCGGCAAGACCTGCATGGGGCTCGAGTTGCCCAACGCGCGCCGCCAGATGATCCGGCTTTCCGAGATCTTCGAATCGGCGCCGTGGCTGCGCTCGACCTCGAAGCTCACGCTCGCGATGGGCAAGGACATCGTCGGCCAGCCGGTCGTCACCGATCTCGCGAAAGCGCCGCACATGCTCGTCGCGGGCACGACCGGTTCGGGCAAATCCGTCGCGATCAACGCGATGATCCTCTCGCTCCTCTACAAGGCCACGCCCGAGGACGTACGGCTCATCATGATCGATCCGAAGATGCTCGAACTCTCGGTCTACGAGGGCATTCCGCATCTGCTCGCGCCCGTCGTCACCGACATGAAGCTCGCCGCCAACGCGCTCAACTGGTGCGTCGGCGAAATGGAAAAGCGCTACCGGCTGATGTCGGCCGTGGGCGTGCGCAATCTGGCGGGCTTCAACCAGAAGATCCGCGACGCCGCCGCGCACGAGAAGAAAATCGGCAATCCGTTCTCGCTCACGCCCGAGGCGCCCGAACCGCTCGCGCCGCTGCCGATGATCGTCGTCGTGATCGACGAGCTCGCCGATCTCATGATGGTGGCGGGCAAGAAGATCGAAGAGCTGATCGCGCGACTCGCCCAGAAGGCGCGCGCGGCGGGCATCCACCTGATTCTCGCGACGCAGCGGCCTTCGGTCGACGTGATCACGGGTCTCATCAAGGCCAACATTCCGACGCGCGTGGCGTTCCAGGTGTCGTCGAAAATCGACTCGCGCACGATCCTCGACCAGATGGGCGCCGAGTCGCTGCTCGGCCAGGGCGACATGCTCTTCCTGCCGCCCGGCACGGGCTATCCGCAGCGCGTGCACGGCGCGTTCGTCGCCGACGAGGAAGTGCACGCCGTGGTCGAGTATCTGAAGCAGTTCGGCGAGCCCGAATACGTGGAAGGCATCCTCGACGGCCCGGCGAGCGACGGCGCAGCGCAGGATCTCTTCGGCGACACCCCCGATGCCGAAGCCGATCCGCTCTACGACGAAGCCGTCGCGTTCGTCGTGCGCACGCGGCGCGCGTCGATCTCGTCGGTGCAGCGGCAGTTGCGCATCGGCTATAACCGCGCCGCGCGGCTCGTCGAACAGATGGAGGCGGCGGGCCTCGTGTCGCCGATGGGCATCAACGGCAGCCGCGAAGTGCTCGCACCCGGCCAGCCCGAGTAAGGCACGCGCGGCATGCGCCTGCGCCCTGGCTGGCGCGCGCCGCTTGTGGCACGTCTGTCTGTTAGCGCGTTTGAACGTTAGAACGCGACGAACTTGAAATCGACCGACGAAGGGATATCGAGCCGCTTCGGGTCCGGCCCGAGCAGCCCGGTCTGCGGATCGCGGCGGAACACATAAGCGGTGTCGCTGCCCTGGTTGCCGACGATCACCCAGCGACCGGTCGGATCGATGGCGAACTCGCGCGGCGCCTTGCCGAGACTCGACTGGCGTCCGACGCGCGCGAGCTTCCCGTTCGTTGCGTCGACAGCGAAGATCGAGATGTCGTTGGCGTCGCCGCGATTCGACACGTAAAGAAAGCGCCCATCCGGCGACAGATGCAGCGCCGCCGCGCCCACGGCGCCCTTGAAGCCGGGTTCGACGAGCGGCTCGACCTGCTCGGGCGTGAGGTGCCCATCGCGATAGCGCAGCACGGTGACCGTCGCATTGAGTTCGCTCGTGAGATACGCATGGCGTCCGTCGTTGCCGAAGACCAGATGGCGCGGGCCGGAACCCGCCGGCATGTGCGTGTAGCGCGATTCAGCCGGTGCGACCACCGCGCCGCCGTCCGGCGTGTAGCGGTAGGCATAGAGCTTGTCGGTGCCCAGATCCTGCGCGAAGACGAAGTGGCCGTCGGGCGAGAACACCGTCGAGTGAACGTGCGCATTGTCCTGGCGCCCCTTTACCGGGCCGCCGCCCTCGTGATGCACGGTGAGCGCAGCCGCACCGAGTTTGCCGTCGGGTTCGACGGGCAGCACGGAGAAGCTGCCGCCCGGATCAGCGGCGATCGAGTAGTTCGCAACGAGCAGATAGCGCCCGTCGGGCGACAGGCTCAGATAGCATGGATCGTTGCCTTCGGCCGACACCTTGTTCAGAAACGTGAGCTGCCCGCTCGCGGGATCGAAGCCGAATGCGCTCACGTCGCCGCGCAGCGAAGCCGGGCCGTCGTCGCCGGGCAGTTCGTTGACCGCGTAGACGAAGCGTGCGTCGCGGCTCACGACCAGATACGACGGATTCACGGTTTTCGCGACGCTCAACGGCGTCGCTTCGCCTGTGTTTGTGTCGAAGCGATAGACGTAAAGCCCTTCGCCCTTGCCGCCGGTGTAGGTCCCGACGATCAGGTTGAAGACGCCGCCCGCGGACGCGGCGGCGGACGATTGTGCGAAGGCGGCGGTGGCGGCAGCGCAGGCCATGATGATAAAACCCTGAGCGATTTGATGAACAAGTCTGCGCGCAAATACGCGCAGGCGGGACCGGAATGAAACAGGCACGGCGGATGCGTGCGCGGGACGCATGAACAAGTCGATCTCCTGTTCGATTGCAGCAGACATCAGTCAATTGCGGCAAAGCGGATCGGCGGTGCGCGCGAGTGCGCAATGATCCGATGAATCCGGATCGAGTATACGAGAGAGGTCGAACGCCCGCGCGCCAGCTGCGCCCGGCGCGCCCGGCCATAAGGAGCAAACATGAACATCCATCTCGCCATCGGCCCGCTCGCTTCGGTGATCGCGGGGGTCCTGATTCTCGTGGCGCCGCGCCTGCTCAACTACATCGTCGCGCTCTATCTGATCATCATCGGGCTGATCGGGCTCTTTGGCGTCCACGGCCACCTCTGAACACCCTTTACGCCGCGCAATAGGCCATTGCGCACGCACAGCAGCGAAACGCGTTGCACGACGGACCCCGCACCCACTAATCTTGTGCGTACATCGGCCGATAAACCCTGCAACGCCTGCCAGAACACCAGGGCCTGTTCACGTTAATAACGGGCCCTTCTGGCAGCCAGCCCCTGGAATGAAAAACCTGGTTTGGGGAACGTGCCTTGCCGGGCGCATTGCGGCGTCGCGCGTCACTTGTCTGGCTCGGCCACACGGCGCTCCTTGCTCCTTGCACTGCACCCGGCAAGGTACGTTCGCAAGCCCGTTATTAACGTGAACAGGCCCTTACATGCCCGCCCTCATCGAAGACTACGCCCTGATCGGCGACGGCCACACGGCCGCGCTGGTGTCCCGCACCGGCTCCATCGACTGGCTTTGCTGGCCGCGCTTCGACTCCGGCGCGTGCTTTGCCGCGCTGCTCGGCAACGAGGAGAACGGCCGCTGGCTGATCGCGCCCGAAGCGGCCGACGGCGTCGAGATCAAGACCACGCGCCGCTACCGTGACGAGACCCTGATCCTCGAAACCGACTTCGAGACCCCCGAAGGCGCGGTCACGCTGATCGACTTCATGCCGCCCGGCAACGGCTGGTCGGAACTCGTACGCATCGTCGTGGGCCGCCGCGGCACGGTGCGCATGCACACCGAACTCGTGCTGCGCTTCGACTACGGCTTTTCCGTGCCGTGGGTGAGCCGGCTCACGTACGAAAGCGGCATCAAGGCGATCGTCGGCCCGGATACCGTCGTCCTGCGCACGCCCGTGAAGCTGCAAGGCGAGAACATGCGCACCGTCGCGCAATTCGAAGTCAAGGCGGGCGAACGCGTGCCGTTCTCGATGTCGTATGCGGCCTCGCATCTGCGCCTGCCGCCGCCGCGCGATCCGTTCACGGCGCTCGCGCGCACCGAAAACTACTGGTCCGAGTGGTCGGCGCGCGGCACGGTCGAAGGCCGCTGGGCCGGGCCGATCCGCCGCTCGCTCATCACGCTCAAGGCGCTGGCCTACGAGCCGACCGGCGGCATCGTCGCCGCGCCCACCACTTCGCTGCCCGAACATCTGGGCGGCACGCGCAACTGGGACTACCGCTACTGCTGGCTGCGCGACGCAACGATCACGCTGCTCGCCATGATGCGCGGCGGCTACTTCGACGAGGCACGCGCCTGGCGCGATTGGCTTGGCCGCGTCATGGCGGGCTCGCCGTCACAGTTGCAGATCATGTACGGACTCGCGGGCGAGCGCCGACTGCCCGAATTCGAAGTCGACTGGCTGCCCGGCTACGAGGGCGCCAAACCCGTGCGCATCGGCAACAACGCGGTCGGGCAGCTTCAACTCGACGTCTACGGGGAAGTGGCAAACGCCCTGCATCTGGCGCGCGTGGGCGGACTGCAGGCCGACGATACCGCGTGGGCGATCCAGACCACGATGCTCGAACACCTCGCACAGATCTGGACCGAGCCCGACGAGGGCATCTGGGAGACGCGCGGCGGCCGCCAGCACTTCACGTTCTCGAAGGTCATGGCCTGGGTGGCGTTCGACCGCGCGGTCAGATCGGCGGAGAAGTTCGCGCTGCCGGGACCGGTCGATCACTGGCGCCAGGTGCGCGACGCGATCCACACGACGATCTGCGCGCGCAGCTTCAACCCGACGCTCAACTCGTTCACGCAGACCTACGACGGCACCGAACTCGACGCGAGCTTGCTGCTCATGCCGCTCGTCGGCTTCCTGCCCGCGTCGGACTCGCGCATCGCGGGGACGGTTGCGGCGATCGAGCGCGACCTGATGTGGGAAGGCTTCGTGATGCGCTATCGCACGACCGAATTCGACGACGGTCTGCCGCCCGGCGAGGGCACCTTCCTCGCGTGCAGCTTCTGGATGGTCGACAACCTCGCGCTGCAGGGCCGCATGGACGACGCGCGCCGGATGTACGAGCGGCTGCTGTCGCTCGCCAACGACGTCGGTCTGCTGTCCGAGGAATACGATCCGCTTTCGGGGCGGCTGGTCGGGAATTTCCCGCAGGCGTTCTCGCACGTCGCGCTCGTCCATACGGGCCTGAATCTGATGCGGCACGAGCAGGAAATGGCAAAGGAAATCGGCCATCCGCCGTGCGCGGGCGTACCGGTGGAAACGGAAACTGTTACGGCGCCGTGACTGTTGCGGCGCCGTGACGCTGACGATGCGTTTTCCGCAGCTGCGTTAAACTCGGGTTGTTGCGCTGCACAACGATCTGGCACTCGAAAGAAATTTGTGTGGAGCCTGTATTGAAACGTTGCGGCGCACCGTATATTTACCAACTACAACCCGTCCGGCTCACTTTCGCTACAAGCGAGCTAGCGTGAGCCGGATTCGAACCACATCTAGACCGCTGGAGCGCCCATGCTCTACCACATCCGTGAATATCAGCGTGCACTGCTGAGCCCGCTGACCGCCTGGGCGCAGGCCGCCTCCAAGTCGTTTTCGAATCCCTCGAGCCCGTTTTCGCTGGTGCCGGGCGCAACGCGCCTCGCCGCCGGTTACGAGCTGCTGTACCGGCTCGGCAAGGATTACGAAAAGCCGGAATTCAACATCCGTCAAATCGTCAAGGACGGATTCAACATCCCGATCGTCGAGCAGACCATCATCGAAAAGCCGTTCTGCCGCCTGCTGCGCTTCAAGCGCTACGCCGACGACAGCTCGGCGGTGACGACGCTCAAGGACGAGCCGACCGTGCTGGTCTGCGCGCCGCTCTCGGGCCACCACTCGACGCTCCTGCGCGACACCATCAAGACGCTCCTGCAGGACCACAAGGTCTACGTCACCGACTGGATCGACGCGCGCATGGTGCCGCTCGAGGCGGGCCCGTTCCACCTCGACGATTACGTCGCGTACATCGAGGAATTCATCCGCCATATCGGCGCGCGCAACCTTCACGTCCTCTCCGTGTGCCAGCCGACCGTGCCGGTGCTCGCGGCCATTTCGCTGATGGCGAGCCGCGGCGAAGACACGCCGCTCTCGATGACGATGATGGGCGGCCCGATCGACGCGCGCCGCAGCCCCACGTCGGTGAACTCGCTCGCCACCGAGCATTCGCGCGAATGGTTTGCAAACAACGTGATCCACACGGTGCCCGCGAACTACCCGGGTGAAGGACGCGCGGTGTATCCGGGCTTCCTGCAGCACGCGGGCTTCGTGGCGATGAATCCGGGCCGCCATGCCGCGTCGCACTGGGACTTCTACAAGAGCCTCCTGCGCGGCGACGAAGAAGATGCCGAAGCGCACCGCCAGTTCTACGACGAATACAACGCCGTGCTCGACATGGCCGCCGAATACTACCTGGAGACGATCGAGACCGTGTTCCAGGAATTCCGCCTCGCGGAAGGCACGTGGGACGTGGCCGGCGAGCGCGTGCGGCCGCAGGACATCCGCAACACGGCGCTGCTCACGATCGAGGGCGAACTCGACGACATCTCGGGCGCAGGACAGACGCGCGCCGCGCACGACCTGTGCACGGGTATCCCCGAAGAGCACAAGCATCACCTCACGGCTGAGAAATGCGGCCACTACGGCATCTTCTCAGGCCGCCGCTGGCGCACGATCATCTACCCGCAACTGCGCGAATTCATCCGCCAGCAGCAAAAGGCGAAACAGCACGCCAACGAAAACGCGGTCGCCTGACCCGCTCTGCACGCCCAACACGCCTGAGCGCCGCAGTAAACGCATAAAGCGCGCACGCGCGCCGCTCTGTGCGGCGCGCGTGCGCGTCTGGCTGTGCCGGGTGGGAGCGAAGCCCTGACGCTACTTGCGCATCAGGAACGCGAGCAGCATCTCGGTGTTGAGCCGGACCATCTCCGCGCGCTCGGTCGGCGTGCTGAAGTCGCGCCCGAGCGTCGCCGCAAGCGTGAAACGGTTCGACACGATGTAGTAGCCCATCCCCGAAAGCGTCACGTAAACCCGCAGCGGATCGAGATTCGAGCGGAACAGTCCCGCCGACTCGCCGCGCGCGAGAATCGCACCGAGCGTCGCGACAATCGGCGAAATCATCTCGCGGATGCGCGTCGAGGTCTGGATGTAGCGGGCCTCATGCAGGTTCTCGTTGTTGATGAGGCGCAGGAAGTCGGGGTGCTCGCGGTAGTAGTCCCAGACGAAATGCGCGAGCCGCGTGACCGCCTCGACCGGTGCAACGTCGGCGAGGTCGAGCGTGCGCTCGGCTTCGTTCAGCGCGAAGAACGCATGCTCCAGCACGGCTGTAAACAGCTGCTCCTTGCTGCCGAAGTAGTAGTACAGCATGCGCTCGTTGGTTTCCGCACGGCGTGCAATCTGGTCGACGCGCGCGCCGAACAGACCGCCATTTGCAAACTCTTCCGCCGCTGCGAGCAGGATACGACGACGTGTGCCTTCAGGATCTCTTTTGATTTTGGGTTGATTCATGGTGGCAGGATCGCTCGGTAAGCCGCGTTTCCGGATCACGCTGCATGGGCTCTCCTCACCTGCGGCAGCGTTGAACGGGGCGCGCCAGATTAATGGACAGACACCCTTCATCCTACGGTCTTGCGTTACCTTTTTTTAATTGTCAGTCCTGGTTGCCGTGTTCTGCACCTTCTTCCGGCGCTATCTGGCGGCCCTTTCCCCGGACACGGTACTTCGACGCGGTGCTTCGACGCCGTACTTCGACGCCGTACTTCGACGCCGTACTTCGAATTAAGCGCTTTGATTATGGCACATGACCCAGCAATGGCAATGCGTGAAATCGGCGATAATGCTAACTTTGGCGCCGCAACCGCACGCCGCAACGTTGCGGCGCGCAAGAGGTGACCCGGCCCGCCCAGACGCCGCAACAGTGAAAGATTCCAGAACGCTTGCAGACCGCATCGAGGATCTGCTGCCCCAGACGCAATGCACGAAGTGCGGCTACAACGGCTGCCGGCCCTACGCCGAAGCCATCGCCGCAGGCACGGCCGGCTATAACCAATGCCCGCCCGGCGGCACCGAAGGCGTAGCGCGCCTCGCGAAGCTGCTCGGCAAGCCCGTCATCCCGATCAATCCCGTCAACGGCGCCGAACGGCCGCGCCCGGTCGCGTTCATCGACGAAAGCCTGTGCATCGGCTGCACGCTGTGCATGCAGGCCTGCCCCGTCGATGCGATCGTCGGCGCGCCCAAGCAGATGCACACGATCGTCAAGGACCTCTGCACGGGCTGCGATCTGTGCGTGGCGCCCTGCCCCGTCGATTGCATCGCGATGATCCCGATCACCGGCACGGCGACCGGCTGGGATGCCTGGACGCAAGCACAGGCCGACGACGCCCGCGTGCGCTACGGGCGCCGTGAGGCACGGCTCGCCAGCGAGCGCGATGCAGCCGAAGCGCGCGCCGCAGCCCGGCGCTCGGCCGCTTCGGCGGCATCTTCACCGGCATCTTCACCAGCCGCTTCGGCGGCATCTTCAGCGCCAGTGTCGGCAGCGAGCGCCACCTCCAGCGCCGGATCTGCGGCAACCGCACCAGGCACGGCCACGCCCGCGAGCGACGCCGAAGCGAAGAAAAAGGCGATCATCGAGGCCGCGCTCGAACGTGCGCGGCGCAAGAAGGCGGAGATGGCCGAGCGCGGCGTTGGCCCGCGCAACACCGAAAACGTCAGCGCCGACGTGCAGGCACAGATCGATGCAGCCGAAGCGCGCCGTAACCGCCTCGGCGTCGGTGAGTCCGCGCAGGACGGCGAGCCCGCCTCCGCGCCCCACCGCGACAACCAGCGCGGCAAGAACGACGACACGCCCGCCTGAGCGGACGCGACCACACCCACGATCGATGAACGCCACCAAGCGCCGCGCCCTCTACGAAACGCTGCAGAGCCTCAATCCGCACCCGAAACCCGAGCTCGAATTCACCTCGCCATTCGAACTCCTGATTGCCGTGATGCTCTCGGCGCAGGCAACCGACGTTTCGGTCAACAAGGCCACGCGCAAGATGTTTCCGGTCGCGAACACGCCGGACAAGCTTCTCGCGCTCGGCGAGGAAAGCGTCGCGGACTACATCAGGACCATCGGTCTTTATCGCTCGAAAGCGCGCAACGTGATTGCGACCTGCGAGATCCTGCTCGCCCAGTACGGCGGCGAAGTCCCGCACACGCGCGAAGCGCTCGAAGGCCTGCCCGGCGTCGGGCGCAAGACGGCGAACGTGGTGCTCAACATCGCATTCGGCCAGCCGACCATCGCCGTCGATACCCACATCTTTCGGGTTGCGAACCGAACCGGGCTTGCGCCCGGCAAGGACGTGCGCGCCGTCGAAGCCGCGCTCGAAAAATTCACGCCGCCCGAATTCCGCCAGGACGCGCACCATTGGCTGATCCTGCACGGGCGCTACGTGTGCAAGGCGCGCCGCCCGGAATGCTGGCACTGCGCGATCGAGCCGCTCTGCGAGTACAGGCCGAAGACGCCACCGCCCGATCTCTGAGCGACGCCCACGGCCGAACAACGACCGCGCACCGCGCGGCGTAAAATGAGCCTTCGATTCAAACGTCACGCCCCATCACAGAAGATGTTCAATCCCAGCCGCGACGAAGTCCGCCACTTTTTCACCGAGACCTGGCGCAAGCAGCGCGCGGGCGAAATCCTCACGCCGCTCGAAGCGATTGCCGCCGACTGGATCCTCGAGCATCCGGAATACCACGCGGAACTCGCCGATGCCGACGCAGCAGCCGTGCAGGACTACTCGCCCGAGCGCGGCCAGAGCAACCCGTTCCTGCATCTGTCGATGCACCTCGCCATCAGCGAGCAGCTTTCGATCGACCAGCCGCCCGGCATCCGCGCGGCGCACGAACGGCTCGCGGCGCGGCTCGGCACGACGCACGACGCGCAGCACGCGATCATGGAATGCCTCGGCGAGACGATCTGGGAAGCGCAGCGCACCAACACGCCGCCCGATAGCGACGCTTACCTCGCCCGCATCCAGCGCCGCGCCTCGCGCGACTGAGCGCACCTCGCCGGCTTGCGCCACGCATAAAAAAAACCCCGCGAAGGTCTCGCTGAAAAGCGTGAAACCTTCGCGGGGTTTACCCGCTAATGCCGGGATTGACGCCTGGTTGAAACACTATGCGGCGCCTGCCGCACGCATCAACGCACCACTTACTTCTTGTTGACCAGATCGCCGCTGAGCGATTCGATATACGCGGCGAGATCCTTCATGTCGGTCTGCGAGAGGCTCTGCACCTGCGCCTGCATGATCGGATTGTTGCGGCCCAGATGCGGGTTGCCGTTGCCCATCTGATACTGGCGCAACGCCCAGTAGATATAGTCCGCGTGCTGGCCCGCGAGTTTCGGATATTCGGGGCTTATCGGCTTGTTCAGGTTGGCGCCGTGGCAGGCGGCGCAGTTATGGACGTCGGCGAGCCGCTTGCCGTTGGCCGCGTCGGCTGCGTGCGCCGGATTGAACGCTAGCATCGCGGCCAGCGACGCCGCGCATGCGGCACCTTTCACGAGCGCGGTAAACGCGTGGTCAATATCGGCGGAAAAGAACTGCGAGGACTGCGCGGCCTGGGTGGGCTTGTTCATGAATTCTCCTGTGTCGGCCAGCGTTGGCGCGTCGACCAGAGCGAGCACTTGCGCGTCCACTCCGGTCCGCTGCAAGTCGATTGCCAACAGGTGCCGCTTACCTCTCGGGATTGTTCTTCGACGTAGCGGTCTGCGCCGCGTAGTAGGCCGCGATATCGGCGATGTCCTGCTCGGTCAGCGAGGAGGCAATCGCATGCATCGTCGGAAATCGCCGGTCGCCCTTCTTGTAGCCGCGCAGCGCGTTTTCGATGTACGCGGCGTTCTGGCCGCCCAGCATGGGAACGTGATAGACCTCGGGATAGGCCGCGCGATAGTCGGGAATACCATGACAGCCGATGCACATCGCCACCTTATCCCGACCCGCCTTTGCGTTGCCGACGATATCCGCGCGAGCCGTGGCCGCAAAACCCGCCAGCGCCGCCAACGCCCCGATTGCGACGTGCCTGCCGATAATTTTTTTCATAGCATTCAACCTCGCTTGAGGGGAACCGAACGCCCGGGCCGCAGGTAACGGCCAGCGCCGTGTTTTGCTGTGCTTTGGCGTGTTGTGCCGCGTTGCTCCGCTACGTTGCTCCGTATTGCGCAGTATGAACTACCCGCTTCTACTCGCTTTTACTTGTTATGTCGCCGTGCAAGCCGAAAAAAATCGAACCGATTGTACCGCGACGCCCTGCCGCACGTCCACACGGTGCGCCACGCCTGGCGGGCCTTGGCGGGCAGCGCGAAAATCCGGGGGCGCGCACCCCGCGGCACGCCAAAGAGCCTTCCGACGCCACCTCGCATCTGACTTATACTGGGATTTTTTTTCAGCGAGCGGCTTCATCATGTGCGCCAGGCGTTTCGAAGGCTCATCGCAGTACGTCGCCACCGACGATCTCAAACTCGCGGTCAACGCCGCGATCACGCTGAAACGCCCGCTGCTCATCAAGGGTGAACCCGGCACCGGCAAGACCATGCTGGCCGAGGAAGTCGCCGCGGCGCTCGGCATGCCGCTCATGCAGTGGCACATCAAGTCGACCACGAAAGCGCAGCAGGGCCTCTACGAATACGATGCGGTCTCGCGGCTGCGCGATTCCCAGCTCGGCGACGAGCGCGTGAAGGACATCGGCAATTACATCGTGAAGGGCGTGCTGTGGCAGGCGTTCGAATCGGATGAACAGAGCGTGCTGCTGATCGACGAGATCGACAAGGCCGATATCGAATTCCCGAACGACCTGCTGCGCGAACTCGACCGCATGGAGTTCTACGTCTACGAGACGCGCGAACTCATCAAGGCGAAGCAGCGTCCGCTCGTCATCATCACGTCGAACAACGAGAAGGAACTGCCCGACGCATTTTTGCGCCGCTGCTTCTTCCACTACATCAGCTTTCCCGACGCAGCCACGATGCAGCGCATCGTCGAGGTGCACTATCCGGGCATCCGCAAGCAACTGCTCAACGCGGCGCTCGAAAGCTTTTTCGAGCTTCGCAACGTTGCGGGCCTGAAGAAGAAGCCTTCGACGTCCGAGCTGCTCGACTGGCTCAAGTTGTTGCTCGCGCAAGAGATTCCGCCCGAAGCGCTGCGCGCGGCCGACGGCCAGAAGTCCATGCCGCCGCTCGCGGGCGCGCTGCTCAAGAACGAACAGGACATGACCCTGTTCGAGCGGCTCATCTACATGAACCGGCATAACCGTTGAAGTCCGCCGTTGAACCGCGCCGCTGAACTCCGCGTAGCCCTCCAAGTAAAGCCAGGAAAACCCGCCATGAGCCGCTGGATCGAACCCGTCACACTGAACGGCGAGCATGTCACGCTGGAGCCGCTTACGGCGCAGCACACGCAGGCGCTCGCCGCTGCCGCCGCCGATGGCGAACTCTGGAAGCTCTGGTACACGAGCGTGCCCGCGCCCGGCGAAGAAGGCGCGTATGTCGCTGCCGCGCTCGCCATGCGCGAGCGCGACGGCACGCTGCCGTTCGTGGTGCGCGATGGCGCAACCGGCGACGTGATCGGCTCGACGCGCTTTTTCAACGTCGACGAGAAGAACCACCGCCTCGAAATCGGCCATACGTGGTACGCCAAACGCGTGCAGCGCACCGGCCTGAACACCGAAGCGAAGCTGCTGCTCCTCACGCATGCGTTCGAGAAACTCGGCGCAATCGCCGTCGAGTTCCGCACCCACTTCATGAACCACGCGTCGCGCGCGGCCATCGCGCGCCTCGGCGCCAAGCAGGACGGCATCCTGCGCAATCATCAGGTCGGGCGTCAAGGCGAGTTGCGCGATACCGTCGTGTTCTCGATCATCGCGAGCGAGTGGCCCGCCGTGCGCGAGAACCTGTTGCTCAAGCTCGCACGCTGACACTGCGCGCACGTCGCGAGCCCGGAGACACCGCATGCTGATCGACTTCTTCTACACGCTGCGCGACGCGAAGCTGCCGGTTTCCGTGAAGGAGTACCTGACACTCGTCGAAGCGCTCAAGGAACGCGTGATCCCGCCGTCGCTCGACGAGTTCTACTTCCTCGCGCGCATAACGCTCGTGAAGGACGAGCAATACTTCGACCGGTTCGATCAGGCTTTCGGCGCGTATTTCCACGGCATCGAGAAGAAGTCGGAACTCGCGTTCGACATCCCCGAGGACTGGCTCAAGAAGCGGCTCCAACGCGACTTCACGCCCGAACAGCGCGCGCAGATCGAGGCGATGGGCGGCCTCGACAAGCTCATGGAGCGCTTGAAGCAACTGTTCGAGGAACAGAAAGAGCGCCACGAAGGCGGCAACAAGTGGATCGGCACGGGCGGCACATCGCCGTTCGGCCATGGCGGCTTCAATCCCGAGGGCATCCGTATCGGCGGCGAAGGCGGCCAGCGCAAAGCTGTGAAAGTGTGGGACGCGCGCGCGTTTCGCGACTACGACGACCAGGTCGAGATCGGCACGCGCAACATCAAGATCGCGTTGCGGCGGCTGCGCCGCTTCGCGCGCGAAGGCGCGCACCAGGAGCTCGACCTGGACGGCACGATCCGCAGCACCGCAGCGAATGCGGGCTGGCTCGACCTCAGGATGGTCCCCGAGCGGCACAACAACGTGAAGGTGCTGATGCTGCTCGACGTGGGCGGCTCGATGGACGATCACATCCGCCGCACCGAGGAACTCTTTTCGGCGGCGAAGGCCGAGTTCAAGCATCTGGAGTTCTACTATTTTCACAACTGCGTCTACGACCATCTGTGGAAGAACAACCGCCGCCGCCACGCCGAGCGCATGCCCACCTGGGACCTGCTGCACAAGTTCACGCCCGACTACAAGCTGATCTTCGTCGGCGACGCCACGATGAGCCCTTACGAGGTGCTGCAGCCGGGCGGCTCGGTCGAGTACAACAACCCCGAAGCGGGCGCCGTGTGGCTGCGCCGTCTCGCCGACCACTTCCCGCGTTTCGCGTGGCTCAACCCCGAGCCCGAGCACCTGTGGGAGTACCGCCAGTCGGTGTCGATCATCCGCGAGATACTCGGCCACCGCATGTATGCGCTGACCGTCGCCGGACTCGAGACCGCCATGCGCGCGCTCAGCAAGTAACACGAATGCAGTAACGCCCACGCAGTAACACGCAGGCAGTAACGCCACAATTACAGACAAGCACGACGAGGAGACAAACCGCATGACCGCGCCTTCATCCCCCGATCTCAGGGCATTCCGGCCCGGACCGCTGCGGCCCTTCGCGGACACGTCCGTGTCCACGGTGGTCGCAGGCTTCGTCGCAATGATGACGGGCTACACGAGTTCGCTCGTGCTGATGTTCCAGGCCGGCCAGGCCGCCCATCTGAGCGACGCGCAGATTTCTTCGTGGATCTGGGCGCTTTCCATCGGCATGGCCATCTGCACCATCGCCCTTTCCCTGTGGTTTCGGGCGCCGATCGTCGTCGCATGGTCCACGCCGGGCGCGGCGCTCCTCATCAGCTCGCTGCCGCATGTGCCCTATGCCGAGGCGATCGGCGCGTATCTCGTCTGCGCGCTGCTGCTCACGGCGGTCGGGCTCACCGGCTGGTTCGACACGCTCATGAAGCGCATCCCGGCAGGCATCGCCGCCGCGCTGCTCGCGGGCATCCTGTTCGAGATCGGCATCGAGATCTTCCGCGCCGCGCAATACCAGACGCCGCTCGTGCTCACGATGTTCTTCGCCTACCTCGTCATCAAGCGCTACCTGCCGCGCTATGCGATCGTCGCCACGCTCGTCGTCGGCATCGCGGCCGCCGCCGCGCTCGGGCTGCTCGACTTCAGCCACTTCCGCATAGCCGTCGCGAAACCCGTGTTCACGATGCCCGCGTTCTCGGTTGCGGCAATCGTGAGCATCGGCATTCCGCTCTTCGTCGTCGCGATGGCATCGCAGAACGTGCCCGGCATCGCCGTGCTGCGCGCCGACGGCTACGATCACAAGAGCGCGCCCTCTTCGCCGCTCATCGCGACAACCGGTATCGCGTCGCTCGTGCTCGCGCCGTTCGGCTCGCACGGCGTCAATCTCGCCGCGATCACCGCCGCGATCTGCACCAGCTCGCACGCGCACGAGGACCGCAGCAAGCGTTACATGGCCGCCGTGTGGTGCGGCGTGTTCTATCTGATCGCGGGCGCGTTCGGCGCGACCATCGCCGCGCTCTTCGCTGCCTTCCCGAAGGCGCTCGTCGTCTCGATCGCCGCACTCGCGCTGTTCGGCTCGATCATGAGCGGCCTGACCTATGCGATGCAGGACGCAAGGCAGCGCGAAGCCGCCCTCGTCACGTTCATGGTGACGGCCTCGGGGCTCACGCTGCTGTCGATCGGCGCGGCGTTCTGGGGGCTCGTCGCGGGCGTGATCACACAGGTCGTGCTGAGCGCGCGGCGCGCCTGAACCTGCTGAATCCGCTGAACCCTGACTCAGGCGCCGTCGCAGCGGGCGGGCGGCGGCGGTCCCGACCGTGTCATCGCAGCACCCCGCAATCCGCCATAAAATGGCAGGCGTGAACCGCGTCCCCGGCACGGCAGCGTTGCCGGGCCCCGCCTGGGCCCGACCTGGGCCCGACCTGGATACCACGCACGCCCCACCGCACTCTCCCGGCGCGCCTTCGGGCGCACGGCCGTTCAACTTTCAACTGTCACGGCGCCTTCGCGCCCTCAAGGCCTGACATGACTACCGCACTGGAGCAGCTCAAGCAGTACACCACCGTCGTCGCCGACACCGGCGACTTCCAGCAGTTCGTGCAGTACAAGCCGCAGGACGCGACGACCAACCCGTCGCTGATCCTCAAGGCCGTGCAAAAGGCCGAATACCGGCCGCTGCTCGAGAAAACCGTGCGCGATCACGCGTCCGAACCGGTCGAATCGATCATCGACCATCTGCTGATCGCCTTCGGCACCGAGATCCTCAAGATCATCCCGGGCCGCGTCTCGACCGAAGTCGACGCGCGCCTCTCGTTCGACACGAAGAAGTCGATCGACAAGGCCCATCACATCATCGATCTGTACAAGGCCGCCGGAATCCCGCGCGAGCGCGTGCTGATCAAGCTCGCATCGACGTGGGAAGGCATTCGTGCCGCCGAAGTGCTGCAGAAAGACGGCATCCGCTGCAACATGACGCTGCTGTTCTCGCTCGCGCAGGCCGCCGCGTGCGCCGAAGCGGGCGCGCAACTGATCTCGCCGTTCGTCGGCCGCATCTACGACTGGTACAAGAAGGCCGCGGGCCCGAACTGGGACGAGGCGAAGGACGGCGGCGCGAACGATCCGGGCGTGCAGTCGGTGCGCCGCATCTACGCGTATTACAAGAAGTTCGGCTACAGGACCGAGGTGATGGGCGCGAGCTTCCGCACGACGAGCCAGATCGTCGAACTCGCGGGCTGCGACCTGCTCACGATCAGTCCCGATCTGCTGCAAAAGCTCCACGACAGCACGGCAACGGTCGAGCGCAAGCTTTCGCCGGAAGCGTTCAAGGGCACGGAAATCGCGCGCGTGCCGGTGGACGAATCGTCGTTCCGCTTCCTCGTGAACGACGACGCGATGGCGACCGAAAAACTCGCGGAAGGCATCCGCGCGTTCGCCGCCGACGCCGTCAAGCTCGAAAAGCTGATCGAGGAAGTGCGCGCACGCTGACGCGCCGATGGGCACGGGCCGCGCTCCTTTCGCGCGGCCGCTTCGCGATGGGCCTGCTCCGCAACAAGCCCATCGCGCCCGTCGTGCCCCTCGTGCCTGTAGCGCCCTTCGTGCCTGTCACACCCTTGGCGGCGCCACCGCTCGCGTGGCTGCACGCCCGTCGCAACGCCCGTTCCCAGGCGCTTGCACCTGCTTTCGCCGGTCAACTCGCTGGACAAATTCACGCTGGCACGAACCTGCACGCCTAGAATCAGGACAGCGGCGCCCCCTGCCGTGCGATCCGGCCCTGTCTTCGGGCCGGCCAGACGTCCTGTCCCACCAGGAAACCGACGATGCTGATCCAGCCCTATCTGTTCTACAACGGCACCTGCGACGAAGCGATCGCGTTCTACCGCGAGGCGCTTGGCGCGAAGGAACTGATGAAGATGCGCTTCAAGGAAGCGCCGCCCGATCCTGCACGCCCGATGCCGCCCGAATTCGCCGAAAAAATCATGCACGCGACGCTCCAGATCGGCGACGCGGAAATCATGTTGTCCGACGGCGGCTGCATGACGAAGGAGGACAAATTCCGGGGCTTCGGCGTTTCGCTGACTGCGCCGGATATCGCGACGGCCGAACGGTATTTCAACGCGCTCGCGAACGGCGGGCAAGTGACGATGCCGTTCCAGAAGACCTTCTGGTCGCCGGGATTCGGCATGCTCGCCGACCGCTTCGGCGTGCCCTGGATGATCAGCGCGCCGCCGCTCGAGTCACCCGCCGCCTGACCTCGGCCAACGCCGCGCGCCTCACGCCATGCGGTGCGCCGAGGCGCGCTCGATGTTCCAGCGCGGCTCGGTTTCGAGCAGCAATGCACGCAGCAGATCGACCTGCTCCTCCACACGCAGACCGAGCCAGTACGGCCCCTGCATTTCCGGCGCGAGCGGCACGGCCGATGGCGCGGGCAACGCGTCGCCGGGTGCGCGGCGCTCGTCGCCGGGCACGTACGACGCCTCGCCATCGAGCGGACGCAGCGCACGCGCCGCGACCTCGGGATGGCGAGCGCCGCCAAAGCGCAGCGCACGCGCCGTCGCGAGCAGCGCCTCGCGCACCCGCGCGCCGCGTCCGGCGAACGCGACCTGAACGATCCGCCGCTCGTAGCGCTCCATGCCCGTCGTCATCATCTCCAGCGCGCTCAGGAGCGACCGGTGCAGCCGCTGGATGGCTTCCAGACGCGCGAGCGGCACGTCGATCTCCTTGGCCACCGAAGGCATCAGCACGCGCAACTGCACGAGCCGGTCGTTCATGCGCATGAAGGCAGCCACCAGAACCTCGCTATCGGCAGGTTCACCGCGCACGACCTGCGTGTAGATGTTCGCGCAATCGCGCAGATTGTCGGCGAGCCGGTAGCGCCACGAATACGTCGCGTGCAGCGGCAACGCGAACGAAAACGCCAGCGCGATCACGATGCCGACCATCACGTTGAGCGTGCGCCAGAGTCCGGTGTCGATGAGGTTGTCCCCGTGGCCCGCGACAATGCACATCGTGATCGCCGTCAGGAGTGCGACGTAACCGGATTTGCCGATCGCGTGCCACCCGCAGACGCCCGCCACCACCGACATCAGCACGTACGTGAACACCGTCGAATGCGTGAGCGCCTGCAAGCCGATGAGCGCGAGGCCGATGCCCGCGCCGAGCAGCGTGCCGAGCGAGCGCTCGGTCGCCTTCTTGCGGATATTGCCGTGATGCTGGAGCCCGCCGATCACCACGAGCACCGTCACCGACGCCCAGATGCCGTGCGGAATGTGAATGCCGCTCGTCGCGAGGATCGAGGCCATCATCGCGAGGCCCACGCGGATGCCGTGAATCAGGCGCGCGTTGCGGTAGCGGTAGAACGGCGAGGCGAGCGCGCGCCACGCGCGCGCGAGCCGCGAGCGTGCGCGGCGTGGCGGAGGTACGGGCGGTACGGAACGAACGGCGGCGGGATTGGATTCGGACTGGGCCATGACGCGAGCGGAACGTGAACCGGCAGGGAACCGGACGCTGGTGAGCGCAGCGTCGCAGCGCCCATCGTGCACCAGAAAAACGAATGCCCGCAACTATTCGTTGCGGGCATCGGGGCCGATCGAGGCTGCAAGCGGCAACCAGGCGCCGCTCAGCTTTCGAGCACGTCGAGATAGTCCTCCGGGCGCGTGCGGTCCTCACCCAGTTGCATGCCGAAGACATGCACGAGCACGGACACAACAACCGCCACCGCGAGGTTCACGACCAGCGACCACAAGGCCGCGTAGCCCGGGACGGCCATGCCGAACAGATGAATCACGAAGATCGAGCTTTCGAGCTTCAGCGAAATGGCCATCGACGTGCCCGTTGCGATGCCCGCGGCCCAGCCGAGCAGCAGGCCGCGGTAGTCGAGCTTGCGCGTGTAGAGGCCGAGCACGATGGCCGGCACCGTCTGGATGATCCAGATCCCGCCGAGCAGCTGCAACTGGATCGCATACTTGAGCGGCAGCCCGATGATGAACGCCACCGCGCCGACCTTGACGATCAGCGAGACGAACTTCGCGACGTTGGTCTCCTGCGCGGGGGTCATCCGGGGATTGATGAACTCCTTGTGGACGTTACGCGTGTAGAGGTTCGACGCGGCGATCGACATGATCGCGGCCGGCACGAGCGCGCCGATGCCGATTGCAGCGAACGCCACGCCGACGAACCACGACGGGAAGAAGTGCAGGAACAGCGCCGGGACCGCGAAGCTCGAACCGAAGGCCTTGAAGTACGGCACGAACTCCGGCATGTTCTGCACGCCCGAGGCGAGCGCCATGAAACCGAGCAGCGCGAGCAGGCCGAGCACGAACGAATACGCGGGCAGCATCGCCATGTTGCGGCGAATCGAGTTGCCCGACGACGACGAGAGAATTGCCGTGATCGAGTGCGGATACAGGAACAGCGCGAGCGCCGAACCCACCGCAAGCGTCGCGTAGGCGCTATAGCCGTTCAGGCTCGCCGCGTCCGGCGACTTGAGCAGCAGCTTGGCCGGCGGCACCGCGCCGAAGATGTGGCCGAAACCGCCCATCTGCGCGGGAATCACGATGATCGCCGCGCCGATCGTAATGTAGATGAGCACATCCTTCACGACCGCGATCATCGCCGGTGCGCGCAGACCCGACGTGTACGTGTACGCGGCGAGGATGGCGAACGCGATGATGAGCGGCAGGTCGCCGACGAAGCCCGTCGTATTGAAGCCGAGCGCGCCGATCACGACTTCGATCCCGACAAGCTGAAGCGCGATGTACGGCATGGTCGCGACGATGCCGGTCACGGCGATGGCGAGCGCGAGCATCCGGCTGCCATAGCGCGCATTCACGAAGTCGGCCGAAGTGACGTAACGATGGCGCTTCGCGATGGCCCACAGCTTCGGGAACACGACGAACGCGAACGGATAGATCAGGATCGTGTACGGCAGCGCGAAGAAACCCGTTGCGCCCGCACCGAACACGAGTGCCGGCACCGCGATGAACGTGTACGCCGTGTAGAGATCGCCGCCGAGCAGGAACCAGGTGACGAAGGTGCCGAAGCGGCGTCCGCCGAGGCCCCACTCGTCGAGGTGCGCGAGGTCGCCCTTGCGCCAGTTCGCGGCGAAGAAGCCGAGAATCGTGACGCCGACGAAGAACAGGATGAAGACTACGGTCGCGGTGATGTTCATTGCGCCCTCCCTGCGTCGCCGCGATGGCGGTGCTTCGTCATTTGATAGACGAACGCAGTGATAACCGCACTGATAAACACCCAGATGAGCTGATACCAGTAGAAGAACGGGAAACCCCACAGGGTCGGCTCGACCTTGTTGTACGACGGCACCCAGACCATTGCGATCCAGGGTATCACCAGCAGCCAGAGCCAGTGCTTGCTGCCCGTGGCGCTGTCAACGTCCTTTGCCATGGCGTCTCCTCATTGCTTTTAGCGGTAGCAATACCCGCGCCCCCCGTGGAGCGGTCGACGCCCGGCTCTTCGCGCAGGTGGCAAGGTCATCGAAAGCAAGAAAAAGAGTATCACGTTGCGATATGGGGTCAAGCCGGGGCCGACCCCAATCCGGACGCGGCTGTCAAGCTGCGATGCACCAAGGCTTGCCGCTGCGGTTGTCCGCACGCAACCGGTAATAAAAAACCGGCCTGAGGCCGGTTCCGGTTTCATGAAGCTGGGTCGGCAGCGCCGGGACGGGCGCGATTGCCGCCCGGCAGAGCGAACCTGAGCAAATCTGAGCAAACTGAAGCGAAGCGCAGGCGCGCTGGCTCAGATCGAGAACGTCTCGCCCGTCTGACCGCTCGATTCGCGCACCGCCTTCACCCACTCGTGCGCGGGCAGGCCAAGCGTCGTCTCCAGCACACGCGCGCGCTTTTCCAGCGCCGCATACGTGACCTCGAGCGCGGGGCCCGAGAACGCGAGCGCCACGCGATTGCCCTCGTGCACTTCGGGCAGCGCGATCACGCGGCCTTCGAACGCTTCATTCAGGCGCTTCATGTTGCGCACGAAACTCGGGTGATCGCCGAAGAGATTGATCGTCGCGATGCCGGCATTGGTCAGGCACAAACGCACGGCACGATAGAACGCCACGCTGTCGAGCACCGGGCCGCGCGCAGTTGCATCGTAGACGTCGATCTGCATCGCGCCGATCGTGCCGTGATTCGCGCGGTCGTTCACGAAGTCCCACGCATCGAGTTCGCGTACGGTGAGGCGCGCGTCGTCGGACGGGAGTTCGAACATCGTGCGCGCAGCGACCACGACCGCCGGATTCAGCTCGATCGCCTCGACCTTCGCCGGACGCAGATAGTGATGCGCAAATTTCGTGAGCGCCGCGGCACCGAGGCCGAGTTGCACGATGCGCGCGGGCGTTGCAAGGAACAACAGCCAGGCCATCATCTGCTGGGCGTATTCGAGTTCGATGTGATGCGGCTTGCGCAGGCGCATCGCGCCTTGCACCCACTCGGTACCGAAATGCAGATAGCGCACGCCGCCCTCCTCCGAGAACGTCACGGGCGCGAAACGCGGCTTGCGCGGCGCTTCGATGAGCGGCGCGCGGTCGAGATCGTCGTCGGCGCGGCGCGCTCGCGCGGCACCCTTCATCGTCTTCGTGGCCTTCGTCACCCGCGTAGTTTTGGCGCGCGGCGCGATTTCGGCTTCGGCCTCCTGCGCGGCGGCGTCGTTGCGATCAGTGCTGGGCTGGCTAAAAGCGCGCGCCTCGGCCGAGGCGCGCTTGATAAGAGTCGTCATGTAAAAGATAGCTTACGAAAGAGGCGGTTTCCCGGGCGAACGAGAGCATAGCATTCACGGCCAAATGCGCTGCCGAAGTGCTTCAACGGCCAGCAGCCATTTTGGGTACGCTTCGTTGCAAGCGATCGAATGGCAAACGCGTAAAGACGGGTTCCCCGCTTCGCTGCGGCGCACAAGCCGCTCACACGAATTGGCGCGACCGTGACGGTTATCGAAGGCATTGCCTTCTTCAACGTCTTCACGGGGCCTTTTGCTTTTTGCTTTTAGATCGGCCGGGGAGAAACACAAGACGCGTTCATCGACGATTGAGAACGTGCTATCCAGTCGCCGCCTCGATCACCCACGCCGCTTCTTCCGTATGAGATGCAGAGACTCAGTGCGGATCCTGTTTCCGCCGCCGCAGATTGTCCCGCACGCGACGGGCCACGAGGACCGGAGGTAGTCTGTGATTCGGGCGCCTTCGCTATATTCCGCCCAGGTCTCTTCGTACATCCTCGAGACGGTTTCTAGAGGGATATCGGTGTCACTGGCAATCGACTGGACCATAAATTCGTCAACGTGGTGCGCGGCCATCTTTTTCTCCCGGCAATCGGAGTATCAGGCGCAGGAAATCGCTTTACCGACCATGTTGTTTCCCACTACCTGCGTACATAACACTTTCACCTAAACCGGACCGGACAGCAAAGGGTTGTCTGGCACCTTGACGACTATCTCACCAGGCGTTGAGCCGCGTCACATGCGCGCGCAACCGACTTGCAAAACGACGGCAGACACCGCCCACGCGCGTCGCGGGCGCGACGTTTTGACATGCATCAATGCGCGGGCGTATGAACGACAATTGTTCCCGTCGCCAATCGTCGCGATTGTTCAGGGACAAACCATGGCAAAGAAGTTTCCGATCCATCCACTACACCCCGAGCGTGTTTGCTGGGGCTGCGATCACTACTGCCAGGCCGACGACATGCGATGCGGCAACGGACAGAGCCGCACGCAGCATCCGGTCGAGTTATTAGGCGACGACTGGTACGAACAAGGCGACTGGGGCCTCGATATCGACCCATCGGAAAAGAGTGTGACGCCGGGGAAGATCGGCTGAGGACGCGCGGATTTTCCGCGGGAACGATCTACGCAGGTGTCGTAGTGGTGCTGCTGATTCCACGATTGGTAGTGTGAGGCGCAGCCGGGCCGTTGCTTCGGCTGCGCCGTAAGCGCGCGACTACTTTTGCAGTTCAGGCGCGCTTGCCAGAGCCGACTGCAGTTTGGAGACTGCATCGGCCGTTGCCAGTTGACCGGCAAGACTGACGTTGTGCTTGAATTGACTAAACTCGGCGTGGCCATTACCCGTCACGTCCTCGGTAACCACAGTCTGACCGCTCGGGTCCGCGACTGAGCATGCAAGCGTGACCGAGAAATCCGTAGGCGGCCACGTGACAAGGCTCGGAGACGACGACGTCGTCTTGATCGTCGGCTTGATCACGTAATCAAGATGCCTGGCCTGAATCGTTGCGGCATCCGGCATGCTCTTGAGCTTGGTCACATTTTTGAACACATGACCGAGGCTGATATATATCGGCAATTCCAGGTCGTGGTACGGGTGATAGCTCACCTTATCGCCCCCGCCGCCGGGGGTAATCACTTCGCTCGCCAATTGATCATCTGTGATCACAAGACCCACAGTCTTGTCGAGTGCCTTTGTCGACAGCGCCGGAATTTTGTTCGCATCGCCGGTCAGCGAAATTTCATGCGCACAGCCTGACAATGCCGCGACCACGCTGGCTGCTGCGATCATTCGAATCAATGCCATTATGTTTGGCCCCTCTTGGTGTGGTTGGTATGTTATTGAATTGCATCAAGGAAGGCGGGATCGGCGTATAGCTCGCCGAGTAGCTTCTGGACGGCTAGCGGATATTCCTCGCGCGCTTTCGGTACAGCAATCATTGCAGCGAACGCCGAATCCCATTGCGTGTGTGCAGATTTGACTTGATCGTAACGCACGGTGCCTGCGCGCAAGACGATGAAGCGCGCCGACAGGTTCGCAGTGCCGGTTACGACGCCGGCGCTAACGTCGTTTTCCAGTAGTGTCGCCTTGATCTCGACATCGCTTTGCGGATCGAGCTTGCCAACCATCACTAACTCCCTGGTCATGGCGTCGGCAAGATACGCGCCGAATGAACCCCCAACCGGGGACTTCATTACGTTGGCTCGCAACGGCACCGGGTACGGATTCCGGATATCCGCATGGGATTCGAATGCGCCGATCTTCGCGTGCGCAGTCGTGGCGCTCTTGAGCGATTGAATGTTATCGACATCGGGGGAATACGGCGGAGCGACGACCGCACAAGCGGTCAAAAGTACAACCGGCACGAGCAGGCCGACTGCACGGACAACGGTGCGCATAGTAATTCACCTTGTTATTGTTAAAACCGACTTACACCACGGACTGTGAAGCAAACGCCAATTGGGTATTCGATCGGCGGGCATGGTTGTGAAGTCTCGTCAGGTTGCGGCCCGCCATTTTTCGGGTTATCGGCACGAAATTTCGACTCTTGAGTTCGTACATGCACTAATGCAGGCAGAGTACGAAATCTGCCTGCATTCATTCAATCTGCATAACTATACAAATGTCGTTTGCGATGCACCGGAACACATCATGAAATCTGCCACCTTTCCATCCATCCGGGTCGAACCGGAACTACGCGACGCCGCCGAAAGCGTCCTCGGCGAGGGAGAAACGCTCTCAGGCTTTGTCGAGCAATCGATCCGCGAGGGCATCGAGCGTCGTCGCAACCAAAGCGAGTTCATTGCCCGTGGCATCGCATAGCGACGCTTGAATCGTCGCCGTTTACTTGCCGCAAAGCGCATTCATCCATGCCGTTTCTGCGGGAACTGATCATTCAGTTTGGCGCATCGGGATATGTGGCGCTGTTCGAGATCGACGACGATCGGACCGTGACGATCCTTGCAGTGCGCCATCAGCGCGAGAGCGACTACTACTGAGCCCGCGTTGTCGATACAGACGACCCATCGCGGTGCGAAATAGCACTTTCCACGCTGACGAGGGATTCAACCGCAGCCGAGCAAGCTACAGCGCCAACCACTGACGCAACGCCTCCCACGCGTGCAGCTTCGCGTCGTAAGACACCGACGCGTACGCCGGGCTGTTCGACGGCAACCGGATGAGCCGATATCGATCCGCAGTCTGATCGAGCACCCGCATCCCGATCTTCTCTGCAGTTCCGCCGTTGAACGCGATGGCGACCAGACATCAATACCCAACATTTTCATGTGGGCTACAATGCGCATAACTCACCCACATAAGGAGCGGCGCCATGCGTCATACAGCTACCGATGCGGCTCCCCGTCGGGCCACAAACATTAGCCTGCCCGAAGACATCTACAAGGAAGCCAAGGAACTCGGTATCAATTTCTCGCAGACCTGCGAGCGGGCACTTCGCCAAGCAGTTCAAGCAGAAAAGGATCGCCAATGGGCCATCAAGTACGCCGGTTTTATCGAGGCCTATAACGAGATGGTTGAGCGCGATGGCCTGCCGCTCGCTCAATACCGGGCGTTCTGATGGCCCGTTTTGACGTATTTCCCAATCCGGGCCTACGCTCAGCCGTGCCTTATGTTGTCGATGTCCAAGGCAACCACTTATCCGGTCTGGCGACACGCGTGGTTATCCCGTTGCGACGAGTGGACAGCTTCGCCCCAGTCCCTCTTCCGCCTGACCTGATACCTGTTTTCACGATCGAAGGCATTGAGTGCATGCTGGATACGCCAACACTTGGCGCGATTCCCCGAAATGAATTAACCCAATCCGTTACGTCGCTGCTTCATCGACAGGACGAGATTATTTCGGCGCTCGACCGATTGTTTGGCAGTTGGTAAGCCGCCAGACACGCCTCTACTCTCGCTGACGCGAGACCACGTTCGGACGCGTCAATTCGATTGCCGCAGTTGCCGCCAAACAGCCAACTTTTCTGCGTATGTGACTGAAGCATAGGCGGGACTGCTTGATGGCAGGCGAAGCAATCTATATTGTCGGCCCCGCTCGCCAAGCTCATTCATGCCGATTTTGGCGGCGGTCCCGCCATTAAAGGCAATGGTGACCAAATTTGGCAATGTATCGATAAGCGCGATCAAGTCATTACTCGCGTGGTCGCGTATGCAGCTGTCGAGACTCCCGATACGACGAGCCTCTGCGACTACGTCCCATAAACCTATACGGTATTCGAGCAACGTATCAAGACGAGTTGCATAGTCCATCCCAACCAGTTCGTGCTCGATCACATCACCGACAAGACGCCAGAATTTATTCTGCGGATTCGCATAGTACTGCCCGTGAGCGAGCGAAACCTCACCGGGCAAGCTGCCTAAAATCAGCACGCGCGTCATCTCGTCAACGACGGGTGCGAAACACCGCTTGAAAGTCATGGGCACTCCGGCAACGGATCAACGCGACGCGGAAACCTCGCGTTGCGCCGCGTGCACACGCGAAGCGGTGTGATCGAGGGGACCGCGTTCGCGTCCCGTGTGCACCACACGGTCGACATGTGCGGTACGCGCAGCATGAGCAAGACGCGCCCACAGCGCGGGCAGCATGCACTCCGTGACGAGCAAAGGCGCGCCATACCGCTCGAACACCGAGCGGCGCGCCGCATAAGCGTGCGGCACCCATCCAGGTGCCGCATTCGCGGCGAGCGCATGCAGCGCGTGCCGCGCATTCACTCGTCGGCTCACGAGCGCCGAGCGCGCCACGCCGCTGTCGCGATAGAGGAGTTCCGCCAGCGGGCGCGTGCGCAGGCTGCGCATCGCGCGCCAGGCGCCATGGCTCGCGGCAAGCGGCGTCGCGCTGTGCGCGGCGACGAACGGCACGCCGTCGACCACGAGCACGATCTCGCGCACCCACGCGCTCGCGCGCGGGGCGAGACCCAGTGCCGCGCATTCATCGGGCCACGGCAGCTCGACGGCCTCGTGGGTCACGCGCACCTCGACGTGTCCGAGCGTGCGCAAATGCGCGGTGAGCGAGCCGCCGCGCGTGAGCCAGTCTTTCTGATCGGCGCTGAAGCGGGGCATGGGCGCGACGCGCCAGTGCGCGTCGGCGGCATCGAATCGGATGGACATGGCGCGCATTATAGGCCGCGAATATCTGGCTTCGTGCAAACGCACGCAAAAGAAAAACCCCTCGCGGCACGCGGGCCGCAAGGGGTTTCGAAGCACTTACGCCGCGCGCAGCATGCAGGCGCGCCGCCCGTGCTGCGCTATCAACCCGCGCGCGCGAGCAGCAGCGCGTTGGTGCGCTTCACGAAGCTCGCGGGATCGTCGAGTGCGCCGCCTTCCGCAAGCAACGCCTGGTCGAACAGCAGATGGCACCAGTCCGCGAAGTCGGCGTGATCGGCGGACAACCCCTTCACGAGCGGGTGTTCCGGGTTCACCTCCAGAATCGGATGCGAATCGGGCGCCTGCTGGCCCGCGGCCTTCAGCATGCGCTGCAGGTAGCCGCTCATTTCGCCCTCGTCGGCCACGAGGCACGACGGCGAATCGGTCAGGCGGAACGTGAGGCGCACGTCCTTCGCCTTGTCCTTGAGCGTCTCCTTCATGCGCTCGACGAGCGGCTTCAACGCTTCGCTCACCTTCTCCTGCTGCTGCTTTTCCTCGTCGTTGAGCGCGCCGAGGTCGAGGTCGCCGCGCGCGACGCTCACGAGCGCCTTGCCGTCGAATTCGTTGAGGTACGAAAGCATCCACTCGTCCACGCGGTCCGTGAGCAGCAGCACTTCAACGCCCTTCTTGCGGAACACTTCCAGATGCGGGCTGTTCTTCGCGGCTTGCCAGGTATCGGCGGTGACGTAGTAGATCTTCGTCTGCTCGGGCTTCATGCGCGCCACGTAATCGGCGAGCGAGACGTTCTGCTGGGCCGTGTCGCCGTGCGTCGTCGCGAAACGCAGCAGCTTCGCAATGCGCTCGCGATTCGCGAAGTCCTCGCCGATGCCTTCCTTCAGCACCTGGCCGAATTCCGTCCAGAACGTGGCGAATTTCGCCTTGTCCTCGTCCGTCGTGTCGGCGTCCGTCTGCGCCGGGTCGGCGGCTTGCGCCATCTCTTCGAGCATGGACAGCACGCGCTTGGTCACGCCGTCGCGGATCGCCTTGACGTCGCGGCTTTCCTGCAGGATTTCGCGCGAGACGTTCAGCGGCAGGTCGCTCGAATCGACCACGCCCTTCACGAAGCGCAGATAGTTGGGCAGCAACTGTTCGGCGTCGTCCATGATGAAGACGCGCTTCACGTAGAGCTTCAGCCCGCCGCGATGATCGCGGTTCCACATGTCGAACGGCGCGTGCGCGGGCACGTAAAGCAGTTGCGTGTATTCGCTGCGGCCTTCGACGCGGTTATGCGTCCACGCAAGCGGATTCTGATGATCGTGCGCGAGATGCTGATAGAACTGCTGATACTGCTCGTCGCTGATCTCGCTCTTCGAACGCGTCCACAACGCGCTCGCCTGGTTGATGGTTTCGAACGCATCCTTCGTGACCATCTCGTTCTTTTCGGCGTCCCATTCTTCCGCTTTCATTTCGATGGGCAGGCCGACGTGATCCGAATACTTCTGGATGATCGACTTGAGCTTCCACGAGGAGAGCAGCTCGTCCTCGTCCGCGCGCAGATGCAGCGTGATCGTCGTGCCGCGCGACGCGCGCTCGATTGCCTCAACCGAAAATTCGCCCTCGCCCGCGCTTTCCCAGCGCACGGCCTGCGACGCGGGCAGGCCCGCGCGGCGGCTCTCGACGGCGATCTTGTCCGCAACGATGAAACCCGAGTAGAAGCCCACGCCGAACTGGCCGATCAGCGCCGCGTCCTTTTGCTGGTCGCCGGACAGCTTGCCGAAGAATTCCTTCGTGCCCGAGCGCGCGATCGTGCCGAGATTCGCGACCACTTCGTCATGGCTCATGCCAATGCCGTTGTCGTCGATCGTGATGGTGCGCGCGGCCTTGTCGTAGCCCACGCGGATACGCAGGATCGCATCGTCTTCGTACAGCGCGTTGTTCGCAATGGCCTCGAAGCGCAGCTTGTCGGCCGCGTCCGATGCATTCGAGATCAGCTCGCGCAGGAAGATCTCCTTGTTGCTGTACAGCGAATGGATCATCAGGTGCAGAAGCTGTTTCACTTCCGCCTGGAAGCTCATCGTTTCTTGAGCCATGTTCGAGGGTCCTTTTTCGTTGCAATGCGGGTGTAAGAGGTTCGGCGCCACGTACGGTCACGGTGCGCGGTGCGCGGCGCGCCGTGCGCAGACTTGGGGACGCACGGCGCGTATTTCAAGGGCCAACCTCACGTACCGGCAGCCGTGCCGCGCCGGGCGACGCGGTCGAGGTAGTTCGTCAGGAACGACGAAAGCGCCGGATCGCCGCAGTTCGCGACGTTAAAACGCATCCAGGTGGTCGGCGACTGGTGCGGCGAAAAGAGGCTCCCCGGCGTCAGCAGAAAGCCCGCTTCGTGCCCGGCGGCGGTGAGCGCATCGGCGCAGACGCCCGTGTCGGCCCACAGGAACATGCCCGCTCCCGGCGCAGTGAAAAGGCGCATGCCCGTACGTTCGAGCATGCGCGCGGCCTTGTCGCGCACGCCGTCGAGCCGTGCGCGCAGGCGCTCCACATGGCGCCGGTAGTGCCCTTCGGTGAGCACGCGATAGAGCACGCGCTCGTTGAGCTCGGGGCTCGTCATGCCCACCAGCATCTTCTGGTCGCTCACCGCCTGCACGACATCGCGCGCGGCGGCGATGAATCCCACGCGCAGGTTCGGCGCGAGCGTCTTCGAAAAGCTGCCCAGATAGATCACGCGGCGCAACTGGTCGAGGCTCGCCAGACGCGTGGCCGGATAGCCTGCCGGACAGAGGTCGCCGTAAATGTCGTCTTCGACGACGATGAAGTCGTACTGCTCCGCGAGCCGCAGGATGCGAAACGCCTGCGCGGCCGTGAGCGAAGTGCCGGTGGGGTTTTGCAGCACCGAGTTGATGACGAGCATCTTGGGCCGCCATGTCGTCACGAGCGACTCCAGCGCATCGAGATCGGGGCCCTCGGGCGTGTACGGCATGCCGACGAGCCGCGCGCCTTGCGACGCGAAGCGCCCGAACATCTGGAACCACGCAGGATCGCCGACGACCACGGTGTCGCCCGGCTGCACGTAGAGGCGCGCGAGCAGATCGATGGCCTGCGTGACGCCCGACACCATCACGATCTGGTCGGGCGTCGCGCCGATCTCGAACTCGGCAAGGCGCGTCTGCAACTGCTGGCGCACGGGCAGGAAACCCTGCGGCGAGCCGAAGCCGAGCATCTGCGCGCCGCTCTGGCGTCCGAGCGAGCGCAGCGCGCCCGCGATCAGTTCGCCGTCGAGCCAGCGGGCGGGCAGATAGCCGAGGCCCGGCCCCTTTTCCGGATGCGTCGAAGTCTGGAGCATGTTGCGCAGCAGCCAGACCACGTCGAGGGTGGGCGGCAAGATCGGCTCAAGCGGCTCGCCGGGTTCGGCAGGACCGTTCGCGGCGTTCGCAGCCTGCCCGCGGCGCTCGATGGCCGTCACGTTGACGAGCCGCTCGCGCACATAAAAGCCCGAGCCGCGCCGCGAGTCGAGATAGCCCTGCGCGACAAGCCGTTCGTAAGCTTCGACCACCGTGAAGCGCGACACGCCTTTGTCGAGCGCGAGCTTGCGGATCGACGGCATGCGCATGCCGGGGCGGAACACGCGCTCCTCGATGCGGCGGCGGCCCCACTGCACGAGCTGGTCGACGAGCGTGAGCGTAGCCGCGTCGTGCGGTGCCGGAATCTGGTCGAGTGGAACGGAGGACATGGCGGCTCCCAACTGTACCGAACACTATCGGGCCGATTGTACCGTTACTGTCAGAGTCCCTACCGGTACATTCGATGTCATCCGTACCGGCAAGGGTCGGGGCCGCGGATCCGGAAACTGTCCGGATCCGCCGATCCGGGCGCCGCCGCTCACCGACACACGAACAATGAAAGCACGCGAAACCCAGGGCATGCTGCTCGGCCTCCTCGGCGTCATCACCTTCAGCCTCACGCTGCCGATGACGCGCATCGTCGTCGCCGAATTCCATCCGATCCTCAACGGCCTCGGCCGCGCGCTCGCCGCCGCCGTGCCCGCCGCGGTGCTGCTTGCCGTGCGCCGCGAAAAGCGCCCCACGTGGCCGCAGGTGAAAAGCCTCGCTGTCGTGTCGCTCGGCGTGATCGTCGGTTATCCCGTGTTTTCCGCGTGGGCGATGAAGACCGTGCCCGCCTCGCACGGCGCGATCGTCAACGGCCTGCAGCCGCTCGCCGTCGCGATCTACGCCGCGTGGCTCTCCCACGAGCGGCCCTCGAAGGCCTTCTGGCTCAGCGCGCTCACCGGCAGTACGCTCGTCGTCGCTTTCGCGCTGCAGGCAGGCGGCGGCGCGCTCCATGCGGGCGATGCGTGGATGCTCGTGGCAGTCGGCATCGGCGGGCTCGGCTACGCGGAAGGCGCGCGGCTCGCGCGCGAGCTGGGCGGCTGGCAGGTGATCTGCTGGGCGCTCGTGCTGTCCGCGCCGTTCCTCGTCCTGCCGGTCGGCTGGCTCGCCTTCCAGCACCATCTCACGCACCCCGGTCCGGTCGCGCTCAAGACGTGGCTCGCGTTCGGCTACGTCACGCTGTTCTCGCAGTTCATCGGCTTCTTCGCCTGGTACGCCGGGCTCGCGATGGGCGGCACCGCGCGCGTGGGTCAGGTGCAACTGCTGCAGATTTTCTTCACGATGGCGTTCTCGGCGCTGCTGTTCGGCGAGCAGATCGCGCCCGCCGCATGGCTCTATGCGGCAGCCGTCATCGCGACCGTGATGCTCGGCCGCCGCACGGCGATCCGCACCGCGCCGCTGCCCGCACGCGCCGCCTGAGGTATTTCGAGGCGGCGCGTCATCAACACAACAGCGCGTGTCTAATCGCATCACACACCGAGCACCACACACCACGCACCACGCACGGCTCACGCCGTTCTATCGACAACCCTTTACAGGAGACTTTCATGGATCAAAGCGAACTTCAGGGCGCCCGCGCCTGGCAACTGTCCGAGCGCGCCATCAAGCTCACAAGCTCGGCAATTCGCGAGATCCTGAAGGTCACAGAGCGCCCCGAGATCATTTCATTCGCGGGCGGCCTGCCCGCACCGTCCACCTTCCCCGCCGAGGCCATGCGCGTCGCGGCCGACCGCATCCTGCGCGACAATCCCGCCGCCGCGCTCCAGTACAGCGCGACCGAAGGCTATCTGCCGCTGCGCGAATGGGTGGCCGGGCGCTACTCGGTGGGCGGCGCGACGATCCGTGCATCGCAGGTGCTCATCACGACCGGCTCGCAGCAGGCGCTCGATCTGCTCGGCAAGGTGCTCGTGTCGCCGGGCAGCCCCGTGCTGGTCGAAACGCCCACCTACCTCGGCGCACTCCAGTCGTTTTCGCTTTACGAGCCGCGCTATGTGCAGGTGCCGACCGACGACCTCGGCCTCGTGCCCGAAAGTCTCACGCCCGCACTGACCGCAGACGCGCGCCTCCTCTACGCGATTCCGAATTTCCAGAACCCGACTGGCCGACGCCTGCCGCTCGAGCGCCGCGAAGCGCTCGCCGCATTCGCGCAGCACGCACCGTTCCCGGTCATCGAGGACGATCCGTACGGCGCGCTCGACTACGCGGGCAAGCCGCTGCCGACGCTGCTCTCGATGGCGCCCGAACACATCGTTCATCTGGGTTCGTTCTCGAAGGTGCTCGCACCGGGCCTGCGCGTGGGCTACATCATTGCGCCCGAGGCGCTGCACTTCAAGCTGGTGCAGGCCAAGCGGGCGAGCGACCTGCACACGCCGAGCTTCACGCAGCGCATCGTCCACGAGGTCGTGAAGGACGGCTTTCTCGACACGCACATCCCGAAGATCCGCGCGCTCTACCGCGACCAGTGCGAGGCGATGCACGCGGCGCTCGCGCGCTACATGCCCGAAGGCGTAAGCTGGAACAAGCCCGAAGGCGGCATGTTCGTCTGGGTGAACCTGCCCGCGCACATCGACAGCATGAAGCTGCTCGAAGAAGCCATTGCACAGAATGTGGCCTTCGTGCCGGGCGCGCCGTTCTTTGCGAACGAAGCAAGGCACAATACGCTCCGCCTGTCGTTCGTCACGGTGCCGCCCGAGAAGATCGACGAAGGCGTTGCGAAGCTCGGCGCACTGATTCGCGCACGGACCTGACGACGAACGCTTTATTCCCCTGTTTCCACGGCTTCACGAAGCACCAACAAACACAATTTCGCACAAGGATTTTTCATCATGGCTGACATCAACGTCTACGACCGTCTCGAACAACTCGGCATCACCCTGCCGCAGGCAGGCGCGCCCGCCGCGGCCTACGTCATGAGCGCACAAAGCGGCAACACGGTGTACGTGTCCGGTCACATCGCCAAGAAGGACGGCAAGGTCTGGGCCGGCAAGCTCGGCGAGAACCTCACCACCGAAGAGGGCAAGGCCGCGGCACGCTCGATCGCCATCGATCTCATCGCCACGCTGCACGCCCATACCGGCGACCTGAACCGCATCAAGCGCATCGTCAAGCTGATGAGCCTCGTGAACTCGTCGCTCACGTTCACCGAGCAGCACCTCGTCACGAACGGCGCGTCGGAACTGATCGCCGATGTGTTCGGCGAGAAGGGCAAGCATGCACGCTCGGCGTTCGGCGTCGCGCAGGTCCCGCTTGGCGCGTGTGTCGAGATCGATCTGATCGCCGAAGTCGCGTAAGCCTCAGGCCAGTTCGGTTGCAGCATCCGGGCCTCGTGCGTTGCGCGAAGCCCGCTGGTTTTGACGCATGCCGTGCCCGCCAGCGCGCACCCGGCATGCTGAACGCCACACCCTCGCAGTTTCGCGTCGCACAGCGCTTCCGCCCTCACTTCCTCGCCGGTGCCTCCCGCCATGACTTTTCGCAGCGTCCGCTTCAAACAGGTCGACGTGTTCACCTTGGCGCCGTTCAAGGGTAATCCGCTCGCCGTGGTGTTCGACGCCGACGCGCTCGACACCGCGCAGATGCAGGCCATCGCACGCTGGACCAATCTCTCCGAAACCTCCTTCCTGCTCGCGCCCGGCGACGCGCGCGCCGACTATCGCGTCCGCATCTTCACGACGCGCGGCGAGTTGCCCTTCGCGGGGCACCCGACGCTCGGCACCGCGCATGCGCTCCTCGAAAGCGGCTATGTACCGAAGACGCCGGGCCGCCTCGTGCAGGAGTGCGGCGCGGGTCTCGTCGAACTGGCCGCGCGCGAAGAAGGCGCCTGGGCATTTGCCGCGCCGCCCATGCGCGTAACACCGCTGCCCGCCGCGCAGTACGACGCGCTGCGCGCCGCATTGCGCTCGGATGCCATCGATTTCGACGCGGCGCCCTGCGCCGTGAACAACGGCGCGCCGTGGCTCGTCGTGCGTTTTGCATCGGCCGATGCCGTGCTCGCACTCGCGCCGGACCTGCAGGCGTTCACGGCCATCGCCGAAAGCATGGGCGCGCACGGCCTCGCCGCCTATGGTCCGCACGCGGCCGGCGGCCCGGCCACGTTCGAAGTCCGCTGCCTGATGACGGGCCTCGGCAATGGCGAAGATCCGGTCACGGGCAGCGCCAACGCCGCCATCGCCATGTTGCTCGAACAGCAGAACCTGCGTCCCGGCACGCGCTACACGGTGCGCCAGGGCACCGTGATGGGACGCGACGGCCGCATCACGATCGACTACGACGACGAGGCTCACAAGGTCTGGATCGGCGGTGCTTCGCTTACCGTTATCGACGGTACCTGCCGCCTGCCCTGAGCAACGGGCCGCATGCGCAAAACGGTACGCACGACGCATTCGGGCGCACCCGCGAACGATGCGTGATCGAACATCTATGCAGCACGCTTCGACATCGTGGGCGCACGGCAACAGGCCTCGCGTATACCCCATCCGCTAACCCTTTCGCAAACAATCCTCAGCCTTTAATATCGCGACATCGGGTGCCGAAACGCGCCCCGCGTCACCGTTCAGCGCGCCTCGTCCGCGCGCGTCTCGACCTTTCCCCAGAGCATGCCGCAGATGAATCCGAGCGCTTCGTTGCTGTCCCGGCTGCCGCACCCGCGTCGAGCCGAATCACGCGTGCACCGATCGAGATGAGCCCGGCCGGGGGTCCGTTTTCGCGCGAGCCGGGCCTGCATGCAACGCCCGCGCCGGCCTTCGCGCGCCCTCGCGCGCTGCTGGCGATCCCGCTGCTCGGCGTACTCGTCCTCATCCTGCTCTGGGCCGTGATCTTCACGCGCCTCGCGGTCGAGAAGGACGCGGCGATGCGCGAGGCCACGGCGTCGGCGGCGCTCCTTTCCGCCGCACTCGAACAGCACACCGTCAAGGCGATCCACCAGGTCGACCAGATCACGCGTTTCGTGAAATACGAGTTCGAGAAATCGCCGCGGACCTTCAATCTCGCGAAGACTGTCGAAAAGGGCGTCGTGCAGAGCGACTCGCTCGTGCAGGTCTCGCTCATCGACGAACACGGCACGCTCGTCGCGAGCACCGTCGATCCCGATCCGAAGCCGGTCGATCTTTCCGACCGCGAGCACTTTCGCGTGCACGAGCACGAGAACGACGACCAGCTCTTCATCAGCAAGCCCGTGCTCGGCCGCATATCCGGCCAATGGACGGTGCAGATGACGCGCCGGCTCAATCATCCCGATGGCTCGTTCGCGGGCGTCGTGGTGGTCTCCGAAGATCCGGGCTACTTCACGAGCGACTTCTACAACAACGCGGCCATCGGACGCGACGGCGTGATCGCCGTGATCTCGGACACGGGCGCGGTGCTCGCGCGCCGCACCGGCAACGCGCGACGCCCGAGCGGCACGTTCTCGGCGAGCGGCGCGTACCCGATCTCCGAGCACGTTTCGGGCACCTACGTCGATCCGCTCGACCGCGTCACGCGCATCGTGTCGTACCGGCATATCGACGGCTATCCGCTCGGCGTGCTCGTCGGACTTTCGCAAGCCGAAGAGTTCGGCGACTTCCATCACACGCGCAACGTCTATCTGCTGATGGCGGCGTTCATCTCGCTCGCCATGCTGTCCTTCCTTGCGGTCGCAACCGGCTTGATCGGCAAGTTGCTCGGGCGCGAGCGCGAGATGTCGCAACTCGTGCAATACGATCCGCTGACCGGGTTGCCCAACCGCTATGCGACGCTGCAGCAACTGCGCTTCGAAGTTTCGCAGCCGGGCAACGTGGGCCGCCTCGCGATCCTCTTCATCGACCTCGACAACTTCAAGACCGTCAACGACACGCTCGGCCACAACGCGGGCGACATCGTCTTGCAGATGAGCGCGGCGCGGCTTGCCGAGGCGGTCGGACCGGGCGGCACGCTCGCGCGCATCGGCGGCGACGAGTTCGTCGTGATCGTCAAAGGCGACATCATCGAGAAACGCGCGGTCGCCATCGCCGAAGCAACGAGCGTGGCGTTCACCGAACCGTTCGACGTGCGCGGCAGCACGTTCGTGCTGCATGCGAGCACGGGCATCGCGCTTTACGCGGTTGCGCACGAAAGCGAAATCGATCTGCTGAAGAAGGCCGACCTCGCGATGTACGCCGCGAAGGAAGCGTGCCGCAACTGCTTTCGCTTCTACTCGCCGCAGCTCGCGCATCGCGCCGACCATCTGATGAAGTGGGAACAGCAATTGCGCGTGGCGCTGGCCGAAGGGCAGCTCTTCCTCGCGTACCAGCCGAAGATCGATTTGCGGCGGCGCTGCATCACCGGCTTCGAGGCGCTCGTGCGCTGGAACCATCCGCAGTACGGGCTCATCGCCGCGGGCGAATTCATTCCGGTCGCGGAATCGACGGGCCTGATCGTGCCCGTCGGCGACTACGTGATCCGCACGGCCTGCGCGCAACTCGCGCAATGGCAGCAACAGGGCTATGAAACGCTCACGCTCGCCATCAACATTTCCGCGGTCCAGTTCTGGCGCGGCGATCTCTACGAAACCGTTTCGCGCGCAATCGAGGAAACGGGCATCGCCGCGCACCGGCTCGAACTGGAGATCACCGAAACGGCGATGATGGAGTACCCCGATCTCGTCTCCGAGAAAATCTTCGCGCTGAAGCGCCTCGGCGTGCGCGTGGCCCTCGACGACTTCGGCACGGGCTACTCGTCGCTCTCGTATCTGAACCGCTTCGCGGTGGATACGCTCAAAGTCGATCGTACGTTCGTGCAGGCGATTCCAGCCGACCGCAGTGTCTGCGTAATGGTTTCGGCAATCGTGAATCTGGCGCGCTCGCTCGGCCTCACGGTGGTGGTCGAAGGCACCGAGACCGAAGAACAGATTGCGTGGCTTGCGGCGCTCGGGCCGATCGAGGCACAGGGTTACCTGTTCTCGCGTCCCGTGCCGGTAGAGGGCGTGGCCGCGCTGATCGAGCGCTTCGGCGTGTGCGGGAGTGCGCAGCCCGCGGAAGCGGCCCGGCACAAAGAACGCCTGAGCGACGAACCGCATCGATAAACGCGCCACAGCGGGCGCTTCATTCGACGCTTCATTCAGTGATTCGCCGCAGCGATTCGCGGCAGTGATTCACCGCAGCCTGGCGGCTTCAAGACGGCAAAACGCGGGCCGGCAAACAGCACCGGACCCGCGCGGTAAAACAACAAATCGATCAGAACCCGCGCCCCGACACGGCAATGCCGATCGTCAGCACACCCAGCACGAGATTGAACATGACGAGGCGGCGCACGGTAACCACCGCGCGTGCGCCGTCCGGCCAGCGCTGCGCCTGCACGGCACGGCGAATGGCCGGAAAGGCCACGAAAATGATGTGGCCGAAGAGCAGCATCATGATCGAGCCGAGCGCCGCCATCGCGTTCAGTTGCCAGGGCGCCCCGGCGCCGCCGAACACCATCAGCATGTAGCCGCCGGTCAGCAGAATCACGATCACCGCGACGCCGATCCAGTTGAAGAAGCGCTTGTGCACGGCCTCCCAGAGCGGCAGCCGTAGCTGCGGCGAGAGATCTTCGAGCGCGGGGCGCAGACAGAAGAGTGCGAACACCATGCCGCCCACCCAGACGGCAACACTCAACAGATGCAAAAAGAGCGCGATTCCGAGCGCGTGATTCATGCTTCAGATTCCTTTTGTAATCTTGACGGGACGGCAGTACGCCTGCGAACAACGCGAAAGCGTTAGCGCGCGATTATTTCATGTCGCGTAAAGGCACGTTCAGAGTGTGGGCACCTGTGTCGCGCTCGCGCATCGCACCGGCGTCGCCCGCCGCCCTGCCCCTTACTTTCACTGCGCTTTACGGCTGCAACACCGGACGCAACGAAAAGATCTGCTTGAGCTTCGAATCGGGCGCGCGGCCCTTGCGCGCGCGCTTGCCGATCTGCGGCGCGAGCACCGGCCCCGCCATCAGATCCTCGCCCGGCTTGCCGCCGCGCCCCGTGCCGACCAGCACCACACCCGCCGCGCCGATCGCGAGCGCCTGCACGAGCTTCTCCTTGTCGTCGAGCTGCATGAGCGTCACGCCGCGGCCGCCCGCGGAAAGCGTCTTCATCTCGTCGAGGCCGAACACGAGCAGCCGCCCGCCCGACGACAGACACGCCACCTGGAGCGCGCCCGGCAGCACCGGCATCGGCGCAAGCGGCACCGCGCCTGCGTCGATCGTCATGTACGACTTGCCCGCCTTCACGCGGCTCACCATGTCGCCAATCTTCGCGATGAAGCCAAAGCCGTTGCTCGACGCGAGCAGCAAATGCTGGTCCGCGCCCGCCGCGAAGTAATGCAGCAGATGCGAACCCGCTTCGAGTTCGATCAGCGACGTGACCGGCACGCCGTCGCCGCGCCCGCCCGGCAGTTGCGCGACCGAAATCGAATAGACCCGGCCATTGCTGCCCCACGCGATGAGCGGATCGGGCGTGCGGCACTGGAACGCCGCATAGAGCGCGTCGCCGGCCTTGAACGTGAAGCCCTGGCTGTCGAGCCCGTGGCCCTTGAGCGCGCGCACCCAGCCCTTCTGCGACACGACCACGGTAACCGGCTCGTCCACCACGCGCACTTCGAACGACGCGCGCTTTTCCTGCTGGATCAGCGTGCGGCGGTCGTCGCCGTATTGCTTCGCGTCGCCTTCGATTTCCTTCACGATGACGCGCTTCATCGACGCTTCGTTCGCGAGCAGCTCTTCGAGCTTCGCCTTTTCGTCGCGCAGCGCTTCGAGTTCCTTCTCGATCTTGATCTTTTCGAGCCGCGCCAACTGGCGCAGACGGATTTCGAGGATGTCCTCGGCCTGGCGGTCGGACAGACCGAACGCCGAGATGAGCGCCGCTTTCGGCTCGTCCGACTCGCGAATGATGCGGATGACTTCGTCGATGTTGAGGAAGACGATCATCCGCCCTTCGAGGATGTGGATGCGCTCGTCGACCTTCGTCAGGCGATGCTGCGTGCGGCGTGTGACCGTCGCGAAGCGATAGCCGATCCACTCGTACAGGATCTCGCCGATGCCCTTCTGGCGCGGACGGCCATCGGCGCCGATCATCACGAGATTGAGCGTGGCGTTCGATTCGAGGCTCGTGTTCGCGAGCAGCGAATTCACGAATTCGCTCTGGTCGATGCGGCTCGTCTTCGGCTCGAACACGAGGCGCACCGGCGCGGCCTTGCCCGATTCGTCGCGCACCGCGTCGAGCAGCGCGAGCATCGACTGCTTGCTCTGCAGCTGCTCGGGCGTGAGGGTTTTCTTGCCGAGCTTGAGCTTCGGGTTCGTCAGCTCCTCGATTTCTTCGAGCACCCGCTGGCACGACGTGTTCGGCGGCAGTTCGGTCACCACCAGTTGCCACTGGCCGCGTGCGAGATCCTCGATCTTCCAGCGCGCGCGCACCTTCAAGCTGCCGCGCCCGGTTTCGTACGCCGCCGCGATTTCCGCTTCGCTCGAAATGATCTGGCCGCCGCCCGGGAAATCCGGCCCCGGCAGCTTGTCCATGATCTCGGCGTGCGTGATCTGCGGATTGCGGATCATCGCGACCGCCGCCGCCGCGACTTCGCGCAGGTTGTGCGACGGAATTTCCGTGGCGAGACCCACCGCGATGCCCGACGCGCCGTTCAAAAGCAGCATCGGCAAGCGCGCGGGCAGCGTCTTCGGCTCTTCGAACGAGCCGTCGTAGTTCGGCATGAAGCCGACCGTGCCCATGTCGATTTCGTCGAGCAACAGCTTCGCGATGGGCGTGAGGCGCGCTTCCGTGTAACGCATCGCCGCCGCGCCGTCGCCGTCGCGCGAGCCGAAATTGCCCTGGCCGTCGATGAGCGGATAGCGCATCGAAAAGTCCTGCGCGAGCCGCACGAGCGCGTCGTACGCCGACTGGTCGCCGTGCGGGTGATATTTGCCGAGCACGTCGCCGACCACGCGCGCCGATTTCACGGGCTTGGCGTTGTCGCCGAGGCCCATCTCGTTCATCGCGTAGAGAATGCGCCGCTGCACCGGCTTCTGGCCGTCGCAGACATCGGGCAGCGCGCGGCCCTTCACAACGCTCACCGCGTAGTCGAGGTACGCGCGCTCCGCGTAGTGGCCGAGCGTCAGCGTGTCGCCTTCGGCGCCGCCCGTCACTTCAGCAAAAAGATCGTCCATATTCAGTCAGTCCGTATTCCTGTCCAGACGTGTGTGCAAGCGGGTGCGAACCCCGGCACGCGCGTCAGATGTCCGCTTCGACCTCGTTGCCCTTCTCTTCGAGCCACGAGCGGCGCGACGCCGCTTCGCCCTTGCCCATCAGCATCGTCATGCGCGCGACGGTGGCCTCGTAGTCGAGTTCGCCGAGCGAAACCGGCGACAGACGCCGCGTGTCCGGGTTCATGGTCGTGTCCCAGAGCTGCTCGGCGCTCATTTCGCCGAGGCCCTTGAAGCGGCTGATGGTCCATTGCGTGTCGCGCACGCCGTCCTTGCGCAGCTTGTCGAGGATCGCGTCGAGTTCGCCTTCGTCGAGCGCATAGAGCTTCTGCGCGGGCTTCTTGCCGCGCGCGGGCGCATCGACGCGAAAGAGCGGCGGACGCGCCACGCACACGTGGCCGCGCTCGATCAATTGCGGGAAGTGCTTGAAGAACAGCGTGAGCAGCAGCACCTGGATGTGCGAACCGTCGACGTCCGCATCCGAGAGGATGCAGATCTTGCCGTAACGCAGGTTCGAGAGATCGACGCTGTCGTCGGGGCTGTGCGGATCGACGCCGATCGCCACCGAAATGTCGTGCACTTCGTTGTTGGCGAACAGGCGGTCGCGCTCGGTCTCCCACGTGTTGAGGACCTTGCCGCGCAGCGGCAGGATCGCCTGATATTCCTTGTCGCGGCCCATCTTCGCGGAGCCGCCCGCCGAATCGCCCTCGACGAGGAACAGCTCGTTGCGCGCGATGTCCGTCGATTCGCAGTCGGTGAGCTTGCCGGGCAGCACGGCCACGCCGGAGCTCTTGCGCTTCTCGACCTTCTGGCCCGCGCGCGTGCGCGCCTGGGCCTGCTTGATGACGAGTTCGGCGAGCTTCTTGCCGTGCTCGACGTGCTGGTTGAGCCACAGTTCGAGCGTGGGACGCGAGCACGACGAAACGAGCTTCACGGCGTCGCGGCTATTCAGGCGCTCCTTGATTTGCCCCTGGAACTGCGGATCGAGCACCTTCGCCGAGAGCACGAACGACACGCGTGCGAACACGTCTTCGGGCAGCACCTTCACGCCCTTCGGCTGAAGGTTGTGCAGCTCGACAAAACTCTTCACGGCCTGGAAAAGACCGTCGCGCAAGCCCGATTCGTGCGTGCCGCCCGCGGGCGTCGGGATCAGGTTCACATACGATTCGCGCGTGAGCGAGCCTTCCTCGCTCCACGCGACGACCCAGGCGGCGCCTTCGCCATCGGCGAAAGTGTCGTCGCCGGTGCGCGCGTGATCGGCATACAGCTCGCCTTCGAACAGCGGGATCAGCAGCTCGCTGCCGCCCATGCCTTCGAGCAGATAGCCGCGCAGGCCGTCTTCGTACTTCCAGCTTTGACGCTCGCCCGTCTTCTCGTTGATGAGTTCGACTTCGACGCCGGGCAGCAGCACCGCCTTCGAGCGCAACAGACGCTGCAACTCGCCGAACGGCAGATTGGGCGAATCGAAATACTTCGGATCGGCCCACGCGGTCACGCGCGTGCCGCTCTTCTTGTCGTCGCGCGCGGCGTTGCGCGTGGTGAGGGGCCTCGCCACGTTGCCGTCGGCAAAGCCGATTTCGGCGACCTTGCCGTCGCGCCAGACGGTGACGTCGAGGCGCTTCGAAAGCGCATTGGTCACCGACACGCCGACGCCATGCAGACCGCCCGAGAACGTATACGCGCCGCCGGCGGCCTTATCGAACTTACCGCCCGCATGCAGCCGCGTGAACACGATTTCCACGACGGGCACTTTCTCTTCGGGATGCAGGCCGAACGGGATGCCGCGGCCATCGTCCTCGACGGAGACCGACTGATCGGCATGCAGCGTCACCGTGATGCGCTTGCCATAGCCGCCGAGCGCTTCGTCGGAGGCGTTGTCGATGGCTTCCTGGATGATGTGCAGCGGATTTTCGGTGCGCGTGTACATGCCCGGCCGCTGCCGGACGGGCTCGAGGCCCTTGAGCACTTTGATCGACGCTTCGCTGTACGCAGCGCTTGACTTCTTCGTAGACATGGTGGTCCGTCGGATTTCCGCCCAGATGTCCACAGCCTCTGTGGACATCTACGTGGATAACGCGTTGAGTTTTCAAAAAAAGCGAAACGAAACAACGGGGTGAAGTGGCATGCCCACCGCGCAGGCAGATGCGCGGCGAGCCGATTCGCCAGGTATTGTACTGATTTGGTGCTGCGCGGCAATTTGGTTCGGAGCCGGGTAAGGTCGCTCGATACCGGCGCGCCGGCCCGGCAACGCTCGCACCGGATGAAAAAAGCGGCCTTTTCGAATGGCCGCCTCGCTCGATGCGCTTATTTGCGCTTATTTACCCTTACTTGCGCTTGCTCTCCAGCTCTTCCCACCGTTCGAGCGCGACGAGCAGTTCCTCGTCGATCTGCGCGTAGCGCTCGGTGAGCCGCGCGCCCTCCTGGGCATCCTTCACGAAAATCGAACCCTCCTCGATCCGGGCGCCGATGGCTTTTTGCTCCGTCTCCAGCGCCTCGATCTGCGCGGGCAGCGCCTCCAGTTCGCGCTGCTCCTTGAACGAGAGCTTCACGGTGCGCTGCGCGTTGCGCCCCGCCGCGCTGTCCTTCGGCGCGGCCGCGACCGGCGCGGCGTCGCGCGGCGCGCGCGCCTCGGCGATCTCCTGCGAGCGGGCGCTCTGCGTCTGCCAGTCGCTGAAGCCGCCCACATACTCGCGCCACAGCCCGTTGCCCTCGGAGGCAATCACCGACGTCACCACGTTGTCGAGAAACGCGCGATCGTGGCTCACGAGCAGCACGGTGCCGTCGTAATCGGCGAGCAGTTCTTCCAGCAGTTCGAGCGTCGGAATGTCGAGGTCGTTGGTCGGCTCGTCGAGCACCAGCACGTTGGCGGGCCGCGCGAAGAGGCGCGCGAGCAGCAGACGGTTGCGCTCGCCGCCCGAGAGCGACTTCACCGGCGAGCGTGCGCGCTCCGGCGCGAACAGGAAGTCGCCGAGATAGCTCATCACATGCTTTTTCGCGCCGTTGATCTCGACCCAGTCGCTGCCGGGGCTGATCGTGTCGGCGAGGCTCTTTTCGAGGTCGAGCTGCGCGCGCATCTGGTCGAAGTACGCGACCTGCTGGTTCGTGCCGACGCGCACCGTGCCCTCATCGGGCGCAAGCTCGCCGAGGATGAGCTTGAGCAGCGTGGTCTTGCCCGCGCCATTCGGGCCGATGAAGCCGATCTTGTCGCCGCGCATCACGATCGTCGAAAAGCGGTCGACGATGGCTCGGTCTGCGTAGCGTTTCACGACATCGGTGAGTTCCGCGACGATCTTGCCCGACTTCTCGCCCTGCGCCACGTCGAGCCTCACGTTGCCCAGCACGTTGCGGCGTTCGGCGCGCTCGTTGCGCATCTGCTCGAGACGCGCGATGCGCCCGACACTGCGCGTGCGCCGCGCCTCCACGCCCTTGCGGATCCACACCTCTTCCTGCGCGAGCAGCTTGTCGAACTTGTCGTTTTCGACGCGCTCCACTTCGAGCTGCTGCGCCTTGCGTTCCTGATACTGCGTGAAATTGCCCGGATACGAGAGCAGGCGCCCGCGATCGAGTTCGACGATGCGCGTCGCCACGCGGTCGAGGAACGCGCGATCGTGGGTGATGAAGAGCAGGCTCGCGCGCTGCGAGACGAGCAGGTCTTCCAGCCAGCGGATGCCGTCGAAGTCGAGGTGGTTGGTCGGCTCGTCGAGCAGCAGCACGTCGGGCTGCACGACGAGCGCGCGCGCGAGCGCCACGCGCTTTTGCATGCCGCCCGAGAGCGCGCCCACGCGCGCGTCGCCGTCGAGGCCGATCTGCGCGAGCGTTGTCGACACGCGCGTGCGCCAGTTCCAGGCATCGGCCGCATCGAGCGACGACTGCAGCGCGTTCATGCGCGCGAGCAGCGCATCGTGCTCCACGCCTTCGGGCGTGTCGGCGAGACGGTGCGCGACGACGTCGTATTCGTCGAGCAGCGCGCGCACGCCTTCGAGCCCCGAGGCGACCGCATCGAACACCGTGGCATCCGCATCGAACTCGGGTTCCTGCGGCACATAGACGGTCGAAAGATGCTGCTGACGCGTGATGAGGCCGTCGTCGGGCCTGGCGAGTTCGGCGACGATCTTGAGCAGCGACGACTTGCCCGCGCCGTTGCGGCCGATCAGCCCGACGCGCTCGCCGGGTTCGAGCGAGAAGTCGGCGTGATCGAGGAGCGCGACGTGACCGAACGCGAGTTGCGCGCCGGTAATGGTGTAAAGCGACATGACTGGGGAACGATGCCTGCGTTGGACCTGAAGCGCGCATTGTACCGGGGCGGCGGGGCGCGGCCCCCACGGCCCCCCGCTCCCCCGGCGCTCTGCTGCATGCCGGAGCGTGCAGCGTTACTTCACGTGGACCGTGATGGTCTGGCTCCACTGGGGCCCGTACGAGTGGTGCGCGCCGTCGGCGAACTGCGCGGTGAGCGTGTGATCGCCGGGCGGCAGCGTGATGTCGGCTTCCGTCTGTCCCTTGCCGTAGTGGAGCGACTTGTCGTTGACCGGCACCACCTGGCCTTGCGGCAGCGGCCCGCTATCGATCAGCAGGTGATGGTGGCCGGTGCTGGGCGTGGTCGTGCCCGCTGGTGCGACCGTCATGCCGTCCACGTCGAATTTGACGTGCACCGGATTGCTCACCGTCGCGCCATCCTTCGGCGTCACGAAATAGACGCCTTCGGCGCGCGCGACGCCGCTCACCGCAAGAAAGGCCGCGAGCGCCACGCCCGCCAGCAGAATGTTCCTGACCATCGACGTTCTCCTCGAAAGTAGGTGGACCGACCGGCGCCGCACGATGCGTCCATGCCCGCGCGACGCCTGCGGATCAGGATACACCGCACCGGCAAACGCTCGCGCCGCGGACGGCCGCCGCCGCGCAACATGACTTTCGTCCATGCGCGATGGGATTTTCCGGTCATTTTCCGGTAACATCGCGGGCCGCCTGCCGCCCCCAAAGGACACCGCAAACGGTCCGCAAACGGGGACGCATGAAAGGCATCACATCGAACGGATGGAAGGTCTGCTGTGAGCGAAGTCATCGAATACAAAAGCTGGGTCTGCCTGATCTGCGGCTGGGTCTATAACGAGAAAGACGGGCTGCCCAACGAGGGCATCCCGGCAGGCACGCGTTTCGCAGATATCTCCGCTGACTGGCGCTGCCCCCTGTGCGACGTGGGTAAATCGGACTTCGCAGTCGTCGAGTTCTGATCGGCCTGACGCCCACTGACGCGCCCGCCGCCGCGTCATTCTCGCGCCGGGGCGCGTTTGCTATACTCCACGTCCTGCATCGCGATTCGCCGTCGGCGCGAACGCGCGCGTGCTCCGCGCCATGACGGGTGACTTGGGAAACATGGCGAACCGGCGGAGCCTGCAGTCATGCGTCCCGCACGCCTCCCTGTAGTTCAATGGATAGAACAAGTGCCTCCTAAGCGCTAGATGCAGGTTCGATTCCTGCCAGGGGGACCAGCCGCCCGCCACGCGCCGCCTCCCCCCATCCGGACGGCTGGACGCCACTATCCCAAGCAGAGATCCTCCATGGACATCAACAAGCAACTCGCCGCCCTCACCGCCTCCGAACTGCAGACGGCCGGTGCGAGCCAGGCCAGCGCGATTGCGCTCAGCGTCGTGCTGCGTCATCTGAATTCGCCGGAACTCGCCCGGCTCCTCACGTCGGCGTTCGAAAACCATCAGGCCGTCATGCTCCAGACGCCGTGGCCCGAGCAGATGCTGCAGTCGTTCGAAGCCACCCGCCGCTTCCTCGAAGCCGCCGCGCAACCGCAAGCGGATACGCCGCCGAGCGCCGAATAAAGCGCTTAAGTCGCATAAACCTGCATCAGCCGCATAAATCCGCACCAGCCGCATAAACCTGCACAAGCGGCAAAAGCCGATTCGCGCGTCTGCCGCACCGCGGGCCCACCCGCCGCATCGGCCATTGCGCACGTCGCCGCGTTGCTCCGCACTTTGCCCCGGGTAAACAGGGAGGCACGCAGCCCTCAAGCTGCGGCGGCCGCTGCCGTTATAGCGATATGGACTCCAATCGTCCCCCCGTCGCTGGCCATCTCATGTCGAACCTGATCGACCAGGACATCGCGCACATTCGCCGTGTCGTGCCGCTCGCGCTGAACGGCGACCTCGCCGGTCCGATCCTGCCCGCGCGTTACTGGCGCCGACGCCTGTTCCACTTGCTCGACACCGGCCTCGTCAGCAAAGGCCAGCTCAGCGAAATCGACAGTCTCCTTGCCCTGCTCGACGAATACGACCGGAGCGCAGCGCAACCGGCGACAGCCTCGCAGCAGGAAGCCACAGGGCGCTCCGGGCGCTCCGGGCGCGCCTGATCGATCCGCCGATCCGTCCTCCGGCCGCGACGCCGCAGGCTGAGCAATCCCACGGCGCTACTTGCGCGACGCTTACGGAATCCCTGGTGCCGCGGGTCGCCTGTCGGTCATAATGTCCGCCAAAATACCCAGAGAGGATTCCGTGTCCACGGCTCATTCGCGAGACCTGCTGCGGCAGGCACGTCAACGCTTCACCCAGCAACAGATCGCCGCGCATGTCGGCAAGGACGTCAAGACCGTGCGCCGCTGGGAAAAGGGTGAAACGCCCTGCCCCGCCATGCTCGACGCCGCATTGCGCGAACTGTTGTCCGGCAGCGAGCGCACCGTCGCAACGCCTGCGCGGTTCCGGTTCGTCGACCTGTTCGCGGGCATCGGCGGCATTCGCCTCGGTTTCGAGGCGCACGGCGGCGAGTGCGTGTTCACGAGCGAGTGGAATCCGTTCTCGAAGAAGACCTACCTGGAAAACCACGGCGACCGCCACGCGATCACCGGCGACATTACGATTGTCCCCGCCGCCGACATCCCCGATCACGACATCCTGCTCGCCGGGTTTCCGTGCCAGCCGTTCTCAATTGCGGGCGTGTCCAAGAAGAACGCGCTGGGCCGTCCGCACGGTTTCGAGTGCACGACCCAGGGCACGCTGTTCTTCGATGTCGCGCGCATCATCGCCGAGAAGCGTCCCGCCGCCTTCCTGCTCGAAAACGTGAAGAACCTGCTCTCGCACGACCGCGGCCGCACGTTCGACGTGATCCTCCAGGTGCTGCGCGACGAACTGGGCTACGACGTTCACTATCGCGTGATCGACGGGCGCCATTTCACGCCGCAGCATCGCGAGCGCATCATCATCGCCGGGTTTCGCGAGCCCGCGCCGTTCACGTGGGACGCGCTCGCCCTGCCGGAAGAAGGCCCGCGCCTCGCGTCGATCCTCCATCGCACCGACGGCACGGAGCCGGTGCTCCCCGCTGACGGCGATCGTTTCTTCGATCACCGCGCACGCCGCGTGCAGCCGAAGTACACGCTCACACCCGGTCTCTGGCAGTACCTTCAGCAATACGCCGAGAAGCATCGCGCAGCGGGCAACGGTTTCGGTTACGGCCTCGCGTTCCCCCACAGCGTCACGCGCACGCTCTCGGCGCGCTATCACAAGGACGGCAGCGAGATCCTCGTCCACCAGGGCGAAGGTGTACGCCCGCGCCGCCTCACGCCGCGCGAGTGCGCGCGGCTGATGGGCTTTCCCGACACGTTCCGCATTCCCGTCAGCGATACCCAGGCGTACCGGCAGTTCGGCAACAGCGTCGTGATGCCCGTGATGCGCGAAGTTGCGCGCACGATGATGCCGCACCTCGATGCGGCACTCGGGCAGGCGGGTGCGTCGGCCGACGCAAAAGCCGGCGCACGCGGCGAGGCGAAACGGGCTGCGGCGCGTAAGGCAGTGCCCAAGACGGCGCGCAAGGCGGTGGACGAAGCAGTTGACGAAGCAGTTGACGAAGCGGTGGACAAAGCGGCGCCCACGACGCGGCGCAAGCGGCCAGCCACCGAAGTCGCCTAAACCACCTGAGCCACCTGAGCCACCTGAGTTACGACTAACCAACGGACGGCGCACAGACCTCATGCCATGACAGACGTCGTCGATTCCGCCACCCGCAGCCGGATGATGTCCGGCATCCGCGGCCGCGACACGAAACCGGAGCGCACGATCCGCAGCCTGCTGCACCGCCGCGGCTTTCGATTCCGGCTCGACGTGCGCGAGCTGCCGGGCCGTCCGGATATCGTGCTGCCGCGCTATCGCGCCGTGGTGTTCGTGCACGGCTGCTTCTGGCACGGCCACCGCTGCGCACTCTTCAAATGGCCGCAGACACGCCCCGAGTTCTGGCGCGAGAAGATCGCGCGCAACCGCGCCAACGACGCGCGCGCGCTCGCCGCACTCGCCGCGCAGGGCTGGCGCGTCGCGGTAATCTGGGAATGCGCGCTGCGCGGCGCCGGTCACGATCCGCAAGCGGTCGTCGAGCGCCTTGACGCGTGGCTGAAGGACGGCGCATCGGCCTGGTTCGAAGCGCGCGGATGAGCGTGTGAATAAATGTGCGAATGAGCGTGCGGACGAGCGCGCCGGGCTGCCAGACATCGCTGTCAGGCCCAGCCATGGCGCGTGCGTGGCGGTGATAAACTCACTCGACCGATTGGACCGATTCCGTGCGGCCGCGCCCGCAGACGCATCGACAGCTGCAACACACAAGAAGGAGGTAAGGAGGATGGCTGATTTCCGACTCTGGTCCGACGATTTTCCGAGCAACGGCTTCATGCCGAAGGCGCAGGAATTCGACGATCGGGCCTTCGGCGTCGACGGCGACAACGTCTCGCCCGCCCTGCAATGGGAAGCGCCGCCCGAGGATACGCAAAGCCTCGCGCTGACCGTCTACGATCCTGACGCGCCCACCGGCAGCGGTTTCTGGCACTGGATCGTCGTCAACATTCCGCCCGATGTGCGCTCGCTCGCGCGCAACGCGGGCAAGGCCGACGGCAGTCTGCTGCCGCAAGGCGCGGTGCAGGTGCGCAACGACTACGGCACGGTCGGCTTCGGCGGCGCGGCGCCGCCGCGCGGCGACCAGCCCCATCGCTACATCTTCCGCGTGCATGCACTGAAGGTCGCGCAACTGCCGGTCACGCCGGAAACGACCAATGCGGTCGCGCGTTTCATGACGCACCTGAACGAACTGGACTCGACCACCTACGTCGGGCTCTACGAACTGAAATAACGCTGTGCCGCAGGGCGGCGAGCGCGCAGGTCATGCGCCGGACGCCGCCCGCGTATGGCGCCTCGTGCCCGCTCGCGCTCGCCCGTCTGCGAACCGCCCGCGAAGCGACGCGCGACGCCCGACGCGCGCCCAATCGTCGATGCCCACCAATCCTTCGCTATCCGGACCATCCGCCGCCGCCCTCGCCGAAGCCGAGCCTGGGCTGCCGCTGCCGCAGCGCTATCACGCGATCATCGTGGTTGCGCTCGGCATCACGCTCGCAGTGCTCGACGGCGCAATCGCCAACGTCGCCCTGCCGACCATCGCGCGTCACCTGCACGCCAGTGCCGCCAGCTCGATCTGGATCGTCAACGCGTACCAGCTCTCGATAACCATCTCGCTTTTGCCGCTCGCGTCGCTCGGCGACCGGATCGGCTACCGGCGCGTCTACCTGTCGGGGCTCGCGCTCTTCACCGTCGCGTCGCTCGGTTGCGCGCTCGCCACCTCGCTGCCCGAACTCGCGCTCGCGCGCATGGTGCAGGGCTTCGGCGGCGCCGGCATCATGAGCGTCAACACCGCGCTCGTGCGCATGATCTATCCGCGCAGCCAGCTCGGCCGCGGCGTCGCGATCAACGCAATGGTCGTCGCCATCGCCTCCGCGGTCGGCCCGACCATCGCCTCCGCCGTACTTTCCGTCGCCTCGTGGCCGTGGCTCTTCGCGATCAACGTGCCGATCGGCGTCGCCGCGTTTGCGCTCGGGCTGCGCACGCTGCCCCTCAACGATCCGCATCGGGCGCCCTACGATTACTGGAGCGCCGTCCTCAACGCACTGGTGTTCGGCCTGCTGATCTTCGCCGTCGACGGCCTTGGCCACGGCGAGCGCCGCATCTGGATCGCCGCCGAGTTCGTGGCCGCCATCGTGCTCGGCTGGTACTTCGTGCGCCGCCAGTTGAGCCAGCCTGCGCCGCTCTTGCCCGTCGATCTGCTGCGCATTCCCGCTTTCTCGCTTTCGGTCGGAACGTCGGTGTGTTCGTTCTGCGCGCAAATGCTGGCATTCGTCGCGTTGCCGTTCCTGTTACAGGACACGTTCGGTCTCTCGCAGGTACAGACCGGTTTTCTCATGACGCCGTGGCCGCTCGTGATCGTCGCGGCCGCGCCGCTCGCGGGCTGGCTGTCCGACTACTATCCGGCGGGCATCCTCGGCGGCATCGGGCTCGCGCTGTTCTCCCTCGGCCTGTTGCTGCTCGCGACGCTCGGCGGGCATCCGTCCGCGTTCGACATCGGCTGGCGCATGGCGCTGTGCGGCGCGGGTTTCGGCACATTCCAGTCGCCGAACAACCGGCAGATGCTCTCATCCGCGCCGCGCGAACGCTCGGGCGCCGCGAGCGGCATGCTCGGCACGGCGCGCCTCACCGGACAGACGCTCGGCGCCGCGCTCGTCGCATTGATCTTCGGCATTGCGCCGCAACACGGGCCGACGCTCGCCCTCTATACCGCGACGGCGTTTTCCGCCGTTGCAGCCGTCATCAGCATGCTGCGGCTCATACCGGGCAGCGCGGCGACGGCGAAGACGTAACGAAAACACAACGACAACATCGCGCCGCCGTAGCGCCCCCGTTTTACGCCTGCTCGTCCTTCGCACTCGTGCGCGTCGCCGCTGTCCAACCGGATAACGGCGCGTCGATTCGTGTCAATTCATGTCGATACGTGCCGTCCGATTTTCCCTTCACGGTGTTCAATCAAACCAAAGGGGATTTCCATGTCATTGATCGTCGCTGGACGGTTCACGACCTTCCCCGCCGCCGAGGCCGTCGCCGAGAAACTCTTCGCACGCGGCTTTGTCGAGGAAGACGTGAACCTCTTCTTCGTCAATCCGCGCGGGCAGCACGCCCGTCACGCGTTCCACGCCGCCACGTCGCAAGGCCCCGTCCTCCTGTCGCCGCATTTCACGCGCAACTTCACCGCCGGCGCGGTGGCGGGCGCCGTGGTCGGCGTCGTGCTTTTTGCAGGGCTGTCGGGCTCGCTGCCGGTCATGGTGCTTGCGGCGGGCGTCGGCGCGTGGATCGGCGCCTGGATCGGCATCAGCGCGAGCCGGCAACACGCTGCCGCGCATCACGAGCGCGTGCTGCACGAAATGCGCAGCTCGGGCGTGCTGCTCGCGGTGCACGTGAGTCCCGAGAACCAGGCCGCGGCCGCCGAGGTGCTGCGCGAAGCCGGTGCGGCCGACGTCGAGCGGGCCTCGGGCCGCTGGCAAGGCGGCCATTGGGCCGACTTCGATCCGACCCGTACGCCCGAGCCGTACGGCAAGGCGGCTTAGACACGCCGGGCGCGCCTGTCGCGCGCGAGCGCTGCAACGCAACGCGGCGGCCCGCAGGCCGCCGCGTGAGTGAATGTGTGCGCGTGCGTTTGTGGGTACGTTTGTGCGCGCGCCGCGGCGGCTCAGAGCACGCGAGCCGTCACCCGGCCTTCGCCGGTGCAACGCTGCGCGCCCTGGCCGTGACCGATGCGGCCGTCGCGACGCTGCGCAGATCGGCGAGGAACGTATCGCGCCACACCGAGAGATTGTTCTCGCGCAGCGAGGCCATCATGTCCGTGTAGCGCGCGTGACGCTCGCTGCGCGGCATCGAGAGCGCGCGTTCGAGCGCTTCCGCCGTCTGGTTCAGATCGTAAGGATTGACGACGAGCGCGCCCGGCATGTGCTCCGCGGCGCCCGCGAACTGCGAGAGCACGAGCACGCCCGGATCTTCGGGATTCTGCGACGCCACATATTCCTTCGCGACGAGATTCATCCCGTCACGCAGCGGCGCGACATAGCCGACGTGCGCCTGCCGGAAGAGCCCCATCAGCAGATTGCGTTCGTACTTGCGGTTGAGGTACTGGATCGGCGTCCAGTCGAGTTGCGCGAAGCGGCCGTTGATGCGGCCCGCCTCGCCTTCCAGGTTGCGCCGGATGGCCTGATAGGTCTGCACGTCCGAGCGCGTCGGCGGTGCGATCTGCAGGAGCGACACGCGGCCATGCCAGCCCGGCCCGTTCTGCAGCATGCGCTCGAAGGCCTGGAAGCGCTCCGCGAGGCCCTTCGAATAATCGAGCCGGTCGACGCTCATGATGAGCTTGCGCCCGCGCATGGCGTCGCGCAGGCTGCGCACGGACTTGCGGTCGGAAAACTGCGCTGCGGAGGTCGCAATCGCGTCGGGATAGATGCCGATCGGGTAGGCGCCCACCTTCAGGAAACGCCCCCACGCGTGGACCATGCCGTCGTCGCTCGCGCTACCGTGGCCGCCGCGCTCGACGTAGTCGAGGAACGCCTGGCGGTCGGCATCGGTCTGGAAGCCGACCACGTCGTAGTGGCACATGAACTTCATCAGTTCCTCGTGCGGCGGCACCGAGCGCAGCACCTCGGGCACCGGCAGCGGAATGTGCAGGAAAAAGCCGATCGGATTCTTCACGCCGAGATCGCGCAGGCAGCGCGCGAACGGGATCAGGTGATAGTCGTGGACCCAGATGATGTCGTCGGGCTCGATCATCGGCTGAAGCTGGCGCGCGAGCGCCACGTTCACACGCAGATAGCCCGCGTAGTCCTGGCGCTCGTAGCGCGCGAGGTCGTTGCGGTAATGGAAGGTCGGCCAGAGCGTGGTGTTCGAAAAGCCCTTGTAGTACTGGTCGTAGTCACGGCGTGTGAGGCCGACCGTCGCGTAGGTCACGTTGCCTTGCTGCTCAATGGCGGGATGCGACGGCGCGGTGACGGTTTCGCCGCTCCAGCCGAACCACACACCGCCGGTTTCCTTGAGCGCGTCCAGCACGCCGACGGCGAGCCCGCCAGCGGCGGGCCGCCCTTCCTGCGTCGGTGCAACGCGATTCGATACCACGATCAGTCTGCCCATTGCGGCTAACCTCCTGTTTCGTTGATTCTGTGACGATATCGATCTGAAGCTCGCAAGACGCGTGCCACGTGTCCGATAGCCTGGGTGGGAGCACGCTTTCAGTAGCGACAGGACAAGCGCGTCCCGCGCAGCGGGCGCGCCCGGCGGAATGGCACAAACGTCTGGAAACGGCTGGAAATGACTGGATGACGCGCTGTGGGGGCCGGATGAAACTCACGCGTCCTGTTCCGACCCGAGATCGCGCTGGTAATCGAGCCCTTCAGCCCGCGCACCGCCCTGGTTGTGCTCGCCATCGGGCGGCACGCCCGGCGCCGTGCGGTTCTGCCCGGCCGGATCGGGCGCGCCCATGGTGGGCGGATAGTTGCCCGGCTGATCGCCGTCACGCGGACCGCGCTTGCCCGAATGACGTGCGGAACGACGCAATGCGGGATGTCTCATGTCCATGCCTCCAGCGCCAGGCCGCTACCTGGCGGCAGCGCGTGATCATAGTCTAGGGTTCGTCGCGTGAAATTTCCGGTAAAAATGGCGAAAGTTTTGTAACTCGTACATAAAAGCGTAAGAGCCACGCCGATGCGGGTGTGCGATGTGCTTTCCGGCGCGGCACGCACGCCAGCCCGGCCAGCCAGCCCGGCGCATTCACACGGCACAACCGCGCTGCGTGGGGTTGGCAGGCCGGATCTGGTGACCATTCGATTGCGGCGCCTCGAACGGCTCGGGCGGCGGATCGCCGATCGGCGGCCCATCCGGCTCGTCCGGCTCGCCCGGCGGCGGGTCGTCAGGCTGCGGGGTATGTGCGAGATACGGCTGCGCGCCGGTATTTCCGGCGTAGCCTGTGTGGCCTGCGTGGCTTGTGAATCGGCAGTGGGGCATGGCTCACTCCTCGAAATCTCTCCCTCTGCTCAACAATGCAAGGGACATACCATGAACCGGGCGGGCAAAAAGCGCCTGGCCAACCGCGAGCGGCCCGATCCGCGGCCTGCCGGGGCCGCCGCAGGGCCGCGTGCTCAGACGTCCGCGCCACCCGTGACGTGCGTGGGCGCGTGATCATCCGCTTCGCCCTTGCCGCGCTCGTTGCCATATTCGACGAGCCGGTTATAGAGCGTCTTCAGGCTGATGCCGAGAATTTCCGCCGCCCGCGTCTTCACGCCGCCGCATTGTTCGAGCGTGGCGAGAATCAGTTGCCGGTCGGCGTCGGCGAGCGAGGTCCCGAACGGAATCGTCACCGCCGTACCGGCCATCGACTTCGACAGCGAGATCTGCAACGGCACGGCGGCAGTGAGGTCGCCATCGGCGCTCGCCATGATGTGCGCGCGCTGTACGTAGTTCTTCAGCTCGCGCACGTTGCCGGGCCACGGGTACGCGGCCAGCATTTCGCGCACGGCGGCCGGAAACTGCCGCTTCGTGCCGTGGCGTTCGTTGAGTTCGTCGAGAAACGACTGGGCGAGCAACCCGACATCCTTGCCGCGCTCGCGCAGCGGCGGCAGGTTGATCGGGAAGACGTTGAGCCGGTGGTAGAGATCGAGGCGCAGCTTGCCTTCGGCGACGGCCTGCTCGGGATCGCGGTTGGTCGCCGCGATGAGCCGCACATCGGTTTCGATCTCCCGGGTCGTCCCGACGCGCATGAACATGCCCGTTTCCAGCACGCGCAGGAGCTTCACCTGAAGCTCGACCGGCATTTCGGTGATTTCGTCGAGAAACAGCGTGCCGCCGTTCGCGCGTTCGAAATAGCCCTTGTGCTGCCGGTCCGCTCCGGTAAACGAGCCGCGTTCGTGGCCGAACATCTCCGATTCGATCAGGTTCGGCGAAATCGCGCCGCAGTTGACCGCGAGGAATTCCTGCTTGCGGCGCAGACTCAATTGATGAATGGTCTGCGCGGCGAGCTCCTTGCCGGTGCCCGACTCGCCGACGAGCATCACCGACGCGGGCGTCGGCGCCACCCGGCCGATCTGGTCGTAAACCTCCTGCATCGCCGCGGAACTGCCGAGCATCAGGCCGAAACGGCCCATGCGGCGCAGCTCGCCGCGCAACGTGCCGATTTCCGCCTTGAGGTCGCCCGCGCGCGGCAGCCGGTTCAGGATCGCCTTTACGCGCTGCAGGTTGATCGGCTTGACGAGGTAGTCGATCGCGCCGGCCTTGAGTGCGTCGACAGCCGTCTCGACGCTCGCGTGGCCAGTGATGACCACGAGTTCCACGCCCGAGCGCGGATCGAGATCCTGGAACAGCTCGGTCCCGCTGCCGTCCGGCAGCTTGAGATCGGCAAAAACCACGTCCGGCATCTGCCGCACGAGCTGGATGCGCGCCTCGCGCAGGTCGCCGGCCTGTGCGGTGGTGAGGCCGTCGCCGCCCACCACGGCGGCCAGTGCCTCGCGGGTCCCCGCATCGTCATCGACAATCAATACATGTGGCATCGCGTCTCGTCAGCCCTCGAAAGTGAGTGGCCGCGCGCAACCGCGCGTCGCGGCATGCAATAGAAACCATAGAAACCGGCGTCGCACAGGCGCGGCGCACGCAGTCGTAGCGTGGTGGAGTACGAAACGGTCGGGCACTGCGCCGAAGGCGGCACAGGCTTGCTTTAGCCGCAATGTTGCAACAATCTCGCAGTTATTGACTGTTCCTGACCAAGATTGTTGTGGATATGACCATTATAGACCGATTCGAGATAGACGCGCGCCCAGCCTCGCGCGGACGGGCAGCAGGGTGCCCGTCGTAGAGGATTCACCTTGGGTTCAGCCGGGATCGCGCCAGGCTTAGGCGTTACCGTGCGGAAACGGCCACGGCGCACCGGCCGCGCCGTTGCTCTGGCCAGACGCGGCTGCACCCGATGCCCTGGCCCCCGACAGACCCGACATGCCCGCGCTGGAGGCAGACGCTCCGACTGCGCTGCCGCCGTCTGCGTCGAGCGCGCCGCCCTCGCCTTCCCAGCGGCTCAATTCACGGTGATAGCTCATGCGCTGCGCCCGATGGCGTTGCGACCACCGCCAGGCCATCATCCCGGCCGTCGCGCCAAGCGCGCCAACGGCAAGCAATGCGCCCACCAGATTCGTTCTGTTCGTCGACATGTCGCGTCCTCCGGCTCTTGCCGTGCATTTTGCTGTGAATCTTGCTCTGTATTTGCTGTGTTGCGCCCCGTCCCGGTCAGCACCGGGATCGCGCGGTAAGGCACCGCCCGTATACCGTCGATCCGGGCGAGCGTCGCGAGTTCCACAGCAGGATTCGTGCCGGATGTGCGAAGATCGGCCAACATCGTACCGACATACGCGTACGCCAAGGTAACCGCGCGATGACGGCAAAGCGCAAACGTCCGTCTGACAGTACGTCGATTGCCCTGCGGCATGTCACGGTGGTTAAATATTCAGGCGATGCAAACCATGCGGCCGTCGGCGCAGCTTCTCCCGTGCCAGTCCTGGACGGCCATGTCCGAACCGCGCCTCGGCCGCTCGCCGCGTGACGGCATGACGTCATGACGATGCAGCCGCTCAAAGGCGTGAGCCCCCTTTTCAGGACGGAATAGCTTATGGCGCAAATCGAGCCGGGCGCGCCCGCCGCCGATCGCAATACGCGCAACCAGCGCGACAAGCGCAACGAAAGCGAGGACAACGGCGCGCGCGTCGCCGGCCTGGAGTCGTTTGGGCGGCTCTACGGTTCATCCCCGGTGATGCAGGAGCTTTACGCGCAGATCGGATGCGTGGCGGCCACGGACGCCACCGCCCTGATCGTCGGCGAATCGGGCACGGGCAAGGAACTCGTGGCGCGCACCATTCACGATCTGAGCGCGCGGCGCGACGGTCCGTTCATTCCGGTCAACTGCGGCGCGATCCCCGACGATCTGATCGAGGCCGAACTCTTCGGCCACGAGAAAGGCAGCTTCACGGGCGCCGTGCAGGCGCGCGATGGGCACTTCGAGCACGCGCGCGGCGGCACGCTGTTCCTCGACGAAATCACCGAAATGTCTTTGCTGCACCAGGTGAAACTGCTGCGCGCGCTCGAAACCGGCGACTACTTTCCGGTAGGTGCCAACGAGGCGATCCACGGCGACGTGCGCGTCATCGCCGCGACCAACCGCGATCCCGTTACCGCCGTCAAGGAAAGCTGCCTGCGCGAAGACCTGATGTACCGCCTTGCCGTGTTTCCGCTGCGCGTGCCGCCGCTGCGCGAGCGCGGGCACGACCGCGAACTGCTGGCGCAACTGTTTCTCGCCGAACTCAACGAGCAGGAACGCTCGCAAAAGGCCTTCAGCAAGCGCGCGCTCGAAGCGGTGCGCAACTGGTCGTGGCCCGGCAACGTGCGCGAGTTGAAGAACGCCGTTTATCGGGCGTTCATCCTCGCGGAAAAAGCGGTGGAGATTACCCATCCGCAACTGGTGCCGCGTGTGAAGAAGCCGGTCACGCAGGGCGATGCGATGAGCGTGTGGATCGGCACGCCGCTCGCCGACGCGCAAAAGCAGATCATCCTCGGCACGCTTAAATATTGCGGCGGCGACAAGCGCCTCGCGGCGCGCACGCTGGGCGTGAGCCTCAAGACGCTCTATAACCGCCTCGGCAGCTACGGTGCGGACGACGGCATCGACGACGAAGACGACCGCACGCGCGAAAGCCGTTGAGCGCGGTGGCATCAGCACGATGCCGCCGGCGCAGGGATGCAAATGGACATCGACTGCTACGGCGCGCCCACAAAAAAACGGCCGCTCAAGCGACCATTGAGCGACCGTTTTTCCGTATGCCGCGAAGCGCTCAGGACTCCACGTCCTCGAGGCTGAAAATTTCCGACTGGTCGTTGTACGAGAAGATCTCGCCGTAACGGCCCCAGTCGATCACCGTATCGAGCGTCTCCTCGGCGGCGCCATCGGACAAGAAGTCCTCCAGTTCCTGCTCGAAGCGCACGCGCGGCGCACGGTGCCCCGGCCGCTCGCCCAGCACCTTCTTGATGCGCGCCGCGAGCGGCACGTTGCGCAGCAGATGCTCCGCGAACATCATCTTGCGCTCCTGCGTGCCGAACTCGGCGAACACGCGCGCGGGCGGCGTGAGCAGCACGTCGCCTTCGCGCACGTCCGCGAAACCGAGGTTCTGCAGCACTTCCGCAATCGGGAACAGGTCGTCGACTTCCAGATGCAGCGAGCGCGCAATTTCCGGCATGTCGGCGCGGCCGTGATACGGCGCCGTCGCGAGCGTTTCGATCAGACCGGCCATCAGGTTGGTCGACACGCGCGGCAGCCAGCTGCCGAGTTCCAGCCCCTTCTTCGTCGTCTCGCCGGTCTGGCGCGCGGTCATCTTCGCGTAGATATCGTCGACGAGCTTGCGGAATTCCGGGTCCAGACGATTGCGCGGATGCTTGAACGGCACCTTGATTTCGGCGACGACGCGGCCCGGATTCGACGACAGCACGAGAATGCGGTCGCACATGAACACCGCTTCTTCGATGTTGTGCGTGACGATCAGCACCGACTTGATCGGCAGACGGCCCTGCGTCCACAAGTCGAGCAGGTCGGTACGCAGCGTTTCGGCGGTCAGCACGTCGAGCGCGGAGAACGGCTCGTCCATGAGCATCAGCATCGGGTCGACGACCAGTGCACGCGCGAAACCCACGCGCTGGCGCATGCCGCCCGAAAGCTCGCGCGGATAGGCGTTTTCGAAGCCGTCGAGACCGATCAGGTCGATGGCCGCCAGCGCGCGCTCGCGGCGCTCGCGCGCGCCCACGCCCTGCGCTTCGAGGCCCGCTTCCACGTTTTGCAGCACGGTCAGCCACGGAAACAGCGCGAAGGTCTGGAACACCATCGCCACGCCTTCGGCCGGGCCGTCGAGCGGCTTGCCGCGCCAGCTGACTTCGCCCGCGGTCGGCTCGATGAGACCGGCGATGATGCGCAGGAGCGTCGACTTGCCCGAGCCCGAACGGCCGAGCAGCCCGACGATCTCGCCCTCGCGCAGCGCGAGGTTCGCATCGTCGAGCACGAGCAGTTCGCCTTGCGACTTGTTGAAGCCCCGGCAGACGTTCTGCACGCGCAGAATTTCGTTGCCTGGACGCGGCGCGGCAGCGGGAATCTGTATGTCGCCGTGTGCGGCGCCCGCAGTCTTGAGGTTTTGCATTGCGTTTGCCTTCGGGTCTCAATCAGTCGAGCCGGAGTCTGGCTTCCGCATAAGCATATAACGGACGCCAGAGCACGCGGTTGAACAGCGTGACGAACAGGGACATCACAGCGATGCCCAGGATGATTTTCGGAAAGTCGCCGGCGGCGGTCGTCTGCGCGATATACGCGCCCAGCCCGTGCGCGGCGACCTTCGTGTCGCCCCACTGCACGAACTCCGAAACGATGCTCGCGTTCCACGCGCCGCCCGACGCCGTGATCGCGCCGGTGATGTAGTACGGAAAAATGCCCGGCAGCATCGCCTGGCGCCACCACTGCCAGCCGCGGATGCGGAAGTTCGTCGCCGCTTCCTTGTAATCGTTCGGATAGGCGCTTGCGCCTGCAATCACGTTGAACAGGATGTACCACTGCGTGCCCAGCACGATCAGCGGCGAGAGCCAGATGTCCGGGTTCAGGTGAAAGCGCACGATCACGATCACGAACACCGGAAACAGCAGGTTCGCCGGAAACGCCGCGAGAAACTGCGCGAGCGGCTGCACCTTCTCCGCGAGCGCCGGGCGCAGGCCGATCAGCACGCCAATCGGCACCCAGATCACCGAGGCGATCACGATCAGCACCAGCACGCGCAGCAGCGTGATCAGGCCGAGCACCAGCACGTGCTCCACCTCGTCGAGCGTGACGCCCGTGCGCACGTAGGCCACCACGCGCCACACCACGTACAGCGTGAGCGCGATCACGAACGCGGCCCACACGATGTCGCCCGCGCGCGAGCGCCGGCTGCGCGCCGCACTGGCCACCGGCATCGCCCGCGGCAGCTGCACGCGGATCGGAATGCGCGCGAGCGCCGCGAGCAGCATGCCC